>DATNPT010000397.1:0-4847 GCA_036703075.1 Chroococcales cyanobacterium | reverse complement strand
GGTTTTGAAGTTAAGGAACTGCTCAGGGTGGTGGAAAAAGATTTAGTTGATGCGGAAACAGGACAGCGTGGATATCTTTTAACAGGTGTGGACAGGTATCTGGAACCCTATGAGGGTGGGCGCAAAAACTTGCAAGCACATACTGAGTCGTTGAAAAAGCTAATCATCGACCCAAACCAACGCATCAGGATGCAAAAGGTGGAACAAGTATCTCAGCAGAAACTTGCTGAATTGGCAGAAACCATCGCTTTTAAAAAAGCTGGGAAAGACAAAGAGGCGCTTAGCTTGGTGCTTACCGATAAGGGTAAGAAGATTATGGATAACGTCAGAACCCAGCTGGCGGAAATGGCTCAAGAACAGGATAGGATTTTAGACCAACGACAAAAAGCAACAGACCAAGTTCAGCAATTATCATCGATCGTTGGCTGGGGTGGTTTGGTTATTTGTATAGGGTCTGGACTGTTCGTTTCATATTACGTTGCGAATTACATTACCCGTCTGATCGTCAGACCAATCACAGACGCCGCCAAGGCGGTAGCCTCGTCTTCAGCAGGTATTACTAACACTGTAGAGCAGCAGGAACGCACCGTCTTGGAGCAGACGAGCTCGGTGACGGAAACCACCAGCACCATTGAGGAGTTGGGAGTGTTTACGCTCCAATCTGCCGAACAAGCTGACAATGCTGCTGGCGGTGCAAAGCAAGCCTTAGTCCTAGCTGAGGGAGGAACTCAGACAGTAGGCCAGACGATCGAAGGTATCTTGGGTTTGAAAGACCAGGTAACCGCGATCGCTAACCAAATTATCCGCCTCTCCGAACAAACCGCTCAAATCTCGACCGTATCTGACCTCGTGGCAGATTTGGCAAACCAAACTAACATGCTGGCCCTCAATGCCGGGGTAGAAGCTGCCCGTGCGGGCGAACATGGGAAAGGCTTTGCGGTAGTTGCGGGTGAAATTCGCAAACTGGCAGACCAAAGTAAGAAGTCAGCCGATCGCATTCACTCTCTGGTTAACGAAGTGCAAGCGGCGATTAACTCCACCGTCATGGTAACCGACGAGGGCACCAAGAAAGCAACGGTGGGTATTGAACTGGCCCAAGAAACAGGCATGGTGTTCGCAAGTATCGCTGACTCGGTTAACCAAGTGTTCATCAACAGCCAACAGATTGCCCAAAATTCTAAACGTCAGGCTGTTGCCGTGCAGCAAGTCGTAGCCGCCATGAATGTCATCAACTTAGGGGCAAAAGAAACAGTGGCTGGTATTACCCAAGTGAAAGACGCAACCACCAACCTCAACAAAACTGCTGAAAACCTGGAGGCTGTGGTTTAGAGAAAGGGGGAGGAGAAAGGGGAAGGGGGAAGGGGGAAAGGGGAAAGGATAGGTACCAAGATATATCGACAAAGTTCAACGCACAAAGCAGCGTCTCTCCTTCTTTCTTCTTTTACTTTCTCTGTTCTATTTTTGCTTAAAAAACATCTCCATTCCTTTCACCTTTTCCCTTCCAATACGGTCATGATGATACAAGACGAAGAACTACGCAATCTTTACAAAGACGCCAGTGCTGACCATATCCAGAAAATTGAAGCGGGATTACTGCATCTCGAAAAGAATCCTCTAGATCGAGCCAAGCTAGAGCAATTACTCCGAGAAACACACTCCCTCAAAGGCGATTCCCGGATGTTGGGGGTCAAAGATGTGGAAACTCTGACTCACCAAATAGAAGAGATTCTAGGGGGCGTTAAACGGGGTGAGCGAATTCTAACCCCTCCAGTGTTTGAGTGTCTTTATCAGGGGCTGGATGCTGTTCGGAAAATTGCCCATGAAGCCATCACCGGACAAGCGGCAGGCATCAGTGTCTTCCATGTCTTAGCTCAACTGATGGGGGCCGAGTCGGGCGATGCAGCGGAAATGGCAGAAACGGTTGCCCAATCAAACGGTGCTACCTTGACTCAGCTGATTGCAGAGCAGCCCTTGGTGTTCAAGGAACCAGTCGAACCAGCAGCAGAGGTTCTGGCTGTAGCACGCGATTACCAGATTGACACCATTCGGGTCGAATCCCAAAAGCTGGATAAGTTATTGACTCAAGCCAGCGAACTGATTGTAACCAAAGGTCAGTTCGGAGACCGAGTTAGTGAAATTGACCAAATCCTAGCCGTATGGGAAGAGTGGAACCGGGAAGCGTTTGTGAGCCGTCTAACCTTTGACGAGCTGGAGAGACGATTGGAGACGAGCGAACTGCAACCCCTGCAAAATTTCTATAACTTACTGGAAACTCGCTTGGAGCAGTTAGGCGTTTTGCTCAATCGACTGCGAAGTACAACTTATGAAGATAACGCCAAACTGGAAACTGTAGCTAATGAACTTGAGTCGGGAATTCACTCTCTGCGACTGCTGCCATTTTCGACGATTTTTAATTTGTTTCCCCGCACGGTGAGGGATTTAGCCAAGCAGCAAGGCAAAGAAGTCGAGCTGATGGTTGAAGGTGGAGATACCAGCGTGGACAAGCGGATTCTCGAAGAAATGAAAGACCCGCTGTTGCACTTGCTTCGCAATGCGATCGATCATGGCATCGAAACGACTCAAGAGCGTCAGCAACTTGGCAAGCCTGCCGTAGCTACGATTCGCCTTCGAGGTTATCAGGTGGGCAGCACCGTTAGCATCGAAGTCATTGATGATGGGCGCGGTTTGGATGTCGAAGCCATTAAACAAGCCGCCGTGAGTCGCGGCGTTCGCACGACTCACGAACTGACTCAAATGTCAACGGCTGAAATTCAGGCATTAATCTTTGCCCCCGGCTTCTCCACCCGCACGGCTGTCACGGAGATTTCCGGTCGGGGAGTGGGCTTAGATGTCGTGCGTGCCAATGTCGATCGCCTCAAGGGAAACATCCAAGTGGAATTCACGCCCAGCAAGGGATGTTTGTTCCGCATCACGGTCAATAGCAGTCTTTCCACGACGGATGCCTTGATCGTGCGAGTCAGCGAGCATCCCTATGCGGTTCCTGTGGGATTTGTTGAAGCGATGCAGCTGGTATCTCCTCAGGAAGTCTTTGCAACGGAAGGCAGCCAGACGCTCCCGTTCCAAGGCGAGTCGGTGACGGTTACTTGGCTAGCCGATTTATTAGGCCTACCCGTCAAAGCGCCAACCTCAACCAAAGCACTACGCGCTGCCTCAAAAACTATCCCCTGCATTATTTTACGGATTGGCTCGGAACGTTTGGCACTGCTTGTCGATGTCATCTTGGAGCAACAGGACATTGTCTTGAAGCCCCAGAGTCAATTGCTCAAACGAGTTCGTAATATATCCGGGGCTACCATCTTGGGGACTGGAGAGGTATGCATGGTGCTCAATCCGACTGATTTGTTCAAGTCGGCGAAGAAGGCAATTGTATCCGTCACCGTTAAAGAGTTAGCGCAACAAGCCCAAGTCAAACCAAAGATTCTCCTGGTTGAAGACTCCATTCCCATTCGTACCCAGATGAAGCGGATTTTGGAAAGTGCTGGTTACGACGTCACAGCGGCTGTAGACGGAGAAGATGGCTTCAACAAACTGAAGGTGAATACCTTTGTTGCGGTAGTTTCGGATGTGCAAATGCCCAATCTGGATGGGCTGGAACTTACCGCCAAAATTCGCCAATTTCAGGAGTACCAAGATTTGCCCGTGATTCTGGTGACAACCCTGGCATCGGACGAGGACAAACGCCAAGGGCAGCAAGCAGGGGCAAATGCATACATTACCAAGGGTGATTTCGAGCAGGGTGTGTTATTGGACACATTAAGGAGATTGATTTAAATGACAACGAACAAAGTCGTTTTGGTGGAAGATTCCCCCGTTGCTTTAGAAATTCTGCAACGATTGCTCAGTTCTTCACCCGATGTGGATGTGGTCGGAACAGCACGCGATGGTGTCGAGGCTCTGGAGGTGATTAACAGGACGCGGCCAGATGTGATTTGTACAGATCTGCTGATGGAAAACATGGATGGTCTGGAATTAACCAAGCGCGTCATGGCTGAAGACCCGCGGCCGATTTTGGTGATCAGCAATTTTGTGCAAAAGTCAGATGTTGATAATGTCTTTCGCCTGTTGCAAGCCGGAGCCTCAGATGTTTTCCCCAAACCTTCGACTGATTCGCCGACGGATTACGAAAGACTAAAGGCGGCACTGGTTACCAAGATTAAAGTCCTTTCCAATATGAAAGTGACGCAAAGACGACCCGGACAGCCAATGAATGCTCCTACGAAGCTATCAACATCCGGGGCGTTCGCCGGAAATCAGCCGCTGATGACGAATGTCAGCTCTCGCGTCAAAGTTATCGCGATCGGGGTTTCCACAGGTGGTCTGCAAGCCATCCAGAAAATCGTTTGCCAACTGCCGTCGCATTTCCCGTTGCCGATTATTTGTACGGTACACGTCAGTACAGGTGTTTTGTCAGGATTGGTCAATTGGCTGTCTAGTGAGTGTGCCTTGAGGGTGAAAGTTGCCGAAGTCGGCGAGTCTCCCTCGCCAGGAATCGTTTATTTTGCCCCAGAGAAAAGCAATTTAGAATTAGACTCCAAGGGCAGGTTCATTTATGCACACTGTCCAGAAACAGATCGGCATTGTCCCTCCATTTCAGCTACGTTCAAATCGGTCGCCAAGTTCTATGGCAAGGCAACTGCTGGGGTGTTATTAACGGGGATTGGTCATGACGGTGCAGAAGGCTTGCAGGCAATTGCTCAAGCTGGAGGCATCACGGTCGCTCAAGATGAGAAAGCCGGTGCGTTTGGCATGGTCAAAGAGGCGAT
The DNA here is from genome assembly GCA_036703075.1 of Chroococcales cyanobacterium. Taxonomy (GTDB): domain Bacteria; phylum Cyanobacteriota; class Cyanobacteriia; order Cyanobacteriales; family Coleofasciculaceae; genus DATNPC01. The sequence goes on along the minus strand of DATNPT010000397.1, from coordinate 63 downwards.
GGGACTCAATGCCGTGCAACATATGATTGCTATTGACAAAATTGCTCCGTTCTTGCTCAAGAC
>DATNPT010000389.1:0-2625 GCA_036703075.1 Chroococcales cyanobacterium | reverse complement strand
CCCCAAGCAACCATCTGGCCAATTGTGCGGTTCGGCGTTAACGATACGCAACGGCTTCACCGACAGATGCGATCGCATCTGTGCATCTTGTAAAACTGCATTAGCAACAAAATCTGGTAAATTGCTGCTATGTGGCAGCTCTTTGGCGATTTCTCGGGGAAGTTGAGTCAGAAGACTTTCCGCTATATGAGATAGCTCTCGGCCAATGCCAGCGAGAGCAAGCGACGAGAGATTTGCATCCGGCGATTGGAAGCTGGCAACCGTCAAGCTGTGGCGCGTGAGATTTTCTTTGGCAACACCTTCCCAATGGTTGATAGAGCCAGCCCAAGTCACCTGCATGAATGTCATATCGAAAGCCAACGACAAAATACTGGTTAAAACCACAACAGCCAAAATCTGCTGAAGTTGGTCGGTAGTTTGGCGGCAGTAACTCACAATTATCGCCTCCTTGAAGAACTGCAAGCCCCTAAGCTCTACTCCAGAGTATGAAAGCGACGACACAATTTTAGTCGCCTAACTGAGGTACCCTAATAATAGTGAAAAAAATCAACAACTACTTAAAAAACTCAGTAGTCGAGAGACAACACACCTGGTTTATTTAGCTGCGTTAGTGCAGCGGGACGCGCTCGCGTCCATTCCATTGGCTGAGGGTACATTTCTATACAGATTGGACATGGATGCAAGTCTTAGCGTTCGCAATCCACGAAGCGGAAAAGTTGACTACTGGATTACGCCGCCGACACCAGAGCGACTTGCTGCTCAATGTACCCGCTTGCGTGAAGCTCAGATCGATTGGCAGCAGGGAGGATTAGAGCCGAGAATTGAGGCACTGCAACAGTGGAAACAGGCGATTCTAACTCATAAAGATATATTGCTCGAAGCTTTAGTAACCGACACGGGTAGATTATCAGTATCAGTACTTGAAATTGACTCGTTTATCTCTAGCCTCGATCGCTGGTGTAAGTTAGCACGGGAGTTGTTAGCAAAAGAGGAGGAAAGAGCAACAGCAATTCCTTTTATCAAGCTACAACAAGACTTCGTTCCTTACTCTTTGGTTGGTGTCATTAGCCCCTGGAATTTACCTCTACTGCTGTCTACAATCGATACCATTCCTGCCTTGCTGGCAGGCTGTGCTGTTGTAGTAAAGCCGAGTGAAATTGCGCCTCGCTTCACTCGCCCTTTGGTAGAAGCGATCGCTTCCGTTCCAAAATTGCGCGATGTCTTAGTCTATATCGAAGGTGCGGGCGATACAGGGGCTGCTTTAATCGAATGTGTAGATTTGGTCTGCTTTACCGGAAGTGTGGCTACGGGGCGAAAAGTCGCAGAGGCAGCGGCTCGCCGGTTCATTCCTGCCTTTTTAGAGTTAGGAGGAAAAGACCCTGCTATTGTACTCGAATCAGCCGATTTAGACTTAGCAACCTCGGCAATCTTATGGGGTTCAGTTGTCAATACTGGACAATCTTGTCTCTCCATTGAGCGCATTTATGTAGCAGAGTCTATTGTCGATCGGTTTGTTGAGAAATTGGTCAAAAAATCGCAACGTCTTCAACTGGCGTATCCATCTGTTGAAAGCGGAGAAATTGGACCGATTATTGCACAAAGACAGGCAGAGATTATTGCCGAACACCTCAGCGATGCCCTTGAAAAAGGGGCAGTTATTCGCTGTGGAGGCAAGATTGAAGAATTGGATGGGGGTTTCTGGTGTCGTCCCACGGTACTGACTCAGGTTAACCATTCCATGAAGGTGATGACAGAAGAAACCTTCGGCCCGATTATGCCTGTTATGTCGTTTTCCACGAATGAAGATGCGATCGCACTGGCTAACGATACCATCTATGGTCTCAGTGCGGCTGTGTTTGCCGGTTCCCAAGCCCAAGCTCTAGAAGTAGCACATCATATCAATGCAGGTGCTATCAACATCAATGATGCAGGTTTAACAGCACTCATCTACGAAGGAGAGAAAAATTCGTTCAAATTATCCGGGATGGGCGGATCGCGCATGGGCTCAGTCGCTCTCAAGCGGTTTATGCGAAAAAAAGCTTTTTTGATTAAATCTGGAACTGTTCCTGACCCTTGGTGGTTTAATAACCAGTAGATAGTTGGGGGTAACGGGTATTGGGTAATAGGTAATAGGTAATAGCAATTAAGACCTTCAACGAACCATGAACGGAGAAAGGAGGATTAGGAATGTCTAGCATCCGAGATGGAATGCCGGTACTTGTCCGACACGAGGGCGACTGGGTGGGTACGTATACTCTCATCGATCTTGAGGGCAATATTCTGGACAAGCATGAGTCGCATTTAACCTGCCAGTTTCCCGAAGATGGTTCCTACGCCTATTACCAAATTAATCGCTACAAGTGGGCTGATGGAAAACAGGAAGAGCATCAATTTCCAGGCACCTATCGCGACAATAAGCTGTGGTTTGATACGGAACGCATTGAAGGAAAAGCCTGGGAAGTCGATGGTTCAACTATTATTCTGTGGTTTGGTTACAAGGGCATACCGAATGCGTATTTATACGAAATGATTCAGATTAGTCCCTGCAATAACTATCGATCGCGTACTTGGCATTGGTTTAAAAGCGATCGACTCTATCAACGTACCCTAATCCAAGAAGAACGG
>DATNPT010000378.1:0-4394 GCA_036703075.1 Chroococcales cyanobacterium | reverse complement strand
ATCCAATACAAGATAGTGGCGATAGCTGTCTTTTAACGCCGAACACGCCAATACTACATTTTTATCTGCTTGCAGCCAGTGTTGAATTGCTGTTTGCAAATCTTGCAACCAAGGTATCCTGTCAGCTTCACTCAGGGGGATACCTCGCCGCATTTTCTCAACATTCTCTGGCGAGTGGAAAGCGTCGGCATCGTTAAATTCCCAGTGTAATGAGTCTGCGAGTAGTTTTCCTATGGTAGTTTTGCCAGAGCCAGAAACACCCATGATGAGAATAATCATTGATATCAAATCCGGTGAATTAGCCACACTATACGATGAACGAAAATTTATAGAGATGTGCCAACAGCACTACGGGCATTTTTCTTGCAAACAAACATTACTCGTTTCATGGGTATGTCAAGCTAAGAGAATTAGTCAAAAATGAGAATTGAAGAACGGCATCACTCTACGGAGATACCGATAAATCCGAGCGCCGAATAGATAGAGGAACAGCACAATATCTAACATGCGTTCAAAAAGCCCAAACTCTCTACCGTGGTATCGACTATCCCAATAGCTAATCGGGCTATGGAATCGGATAGTCCATTCAAAAGGAAAAAACAACAGAGGGCCATCATCTGAATGGGTAAAAATGTCTACGATACTGTGGAAGAGACAGGCGAGGAGAAACCAGAACAACCAGCGCGACTTTGAACCGATATTGCGACGCGATCGCCAAACTAAACTCAGTGCAAATAGGAGCAAAATCGGGGAGTGGAGGAAATTGTGCGAAGCAATCCAAAACGGATTATGGAAATACAATTTTCCAAACACATATTTAGACGTTTCGGCAAGGCTCCAACCTTGAAGGAAATGGTAATAACCAATGCTACTTATTGACAAAATCCACAGCGGCAAATCGGGTGCAATGGAGCCAAGCAGAAAAGCACGTTTAACAATTGGGACTCTAGGCAAACTCTTATCTAGAGCAGCCGTCATGAGAAAGTGCGAAGGCGTATTCATCCTTTAGCCACAGCAAGGTAGTTTTGCCACTATGAGTTCTGTGTCAGACTTAACCGCCGCTACTAAGTTTTGTTCGGGTGCTGTATCTCCCACTTTCACAGCAAAAATTTCCCAACTATTCCCGTCTGGATCGGTTATCCAAACCTTATCTTGCAGCGCATAGCAGCAGTCTGTATCTTTCTCCTCAAACAGAGTTAGTCCTGCGGATTTAAAACGGTTGATAGCAGCTTGCACGTCTTGGGAACTTTCAACCTGCACTCCTAGATGAGATAATGCACCGCCTTGCAACACAGCTTCAGCAAGATTGAGTGTGAGGTTGAGGGGTGGGTTGGCTATATCAAATTTGGCGTAGTCAACTTTATGCTTCACTGGGGTAATGCCAAACATCACTTGATAAAAGGCGATCGACTTTTCGATATTGGTCACATTGAGAGCGATATGAGTTTTCAGAACCGTCATGCTTAGTCTCCTGTATTTTGCAAGTAAGGGGTGCCTCGTTACAGAATAGAACCGAATCGCGATCGAGTGAGCAGTCTGATGGTTCAATTTTGACTAAACAGCTTGTTGGTTATCTGCCTGAAAAAACTGCTTGCGGAACTTTAAGGCGACGCTGACTAAAGTAATCAGTACAGGAACTTCAACCAACGGCCCAATCGCAGCAGCAAAGGCAGCACCTGAGTTAATGCCAAATATAGATGCGTTAAGGTATGTTTTTTCATTGGTATAACTTCCCAAACCAAGCCAAGCAACACTAGTTGCTAGAGTGTTACTTCAGTTCTCAAAACTCTCGTTATGATGTCTCGTCTTCGACCGACAATTTATCGCTGCAATGCTAGATTTTGCGTCTAAATGCTTTGCCCTCAATGAAGGCTAGTTTTTCTAGCACAAATTTTTTCAGTTCACTACTAACGCCAAACAAGTCAATCAATGGTGAATTTAAGATTTGAAATTTTGGATGAACTATCCCTACAAGGGGCTTAGCTCCCCTCGTTGTTTTGTTGTGGCATAGACCTCATTCCCTTGCTTTGGATGCAGAACTATTTCTATCATTTCAAAAAAAATTTATTTATTAAGGAGTAAAGGAGGGGAATGAGGCAATTGAGTTTTTAAGAAACTTGATGAGTTAAGAAGCGTCTTGGCAGGGACGAGCCGGGAAAATAGGGCTAAAGCGACGGAATTCGGAGAGGTACTGCTCTAGAAGGACAAACTGGGATAGATTGAGGCTGTAGTAAATCCAACGACCTTCTTGGCGCGATCGCACTAACTCGGCTTCCTTCAAGTTTTTTAAATGAAATGAAAGCTTGGATTGAGTCACGCCTAGGCGATCGCATAGTTCGCACACGCATAATTCTTGAGATCGCAGCAATTCCAAAACCTGAAGCCTGATCGGGTCAGATAGGGCATGGAAGCCACAAACCAGCGCTTCGGAGGCGATAGTCGATACTTCTCCCATCAAAGTTTATTGAAACGTCCTTTACATTTTAACTATTTCCTTCTCAGTAGAAAAATACCGATAGCTCCAGAATGGGAATTGGCGATCGCTGGCAAGGGCAATCGCCAATTCCAGGATGTGTCCGTTCCCTAGATCTAAGCGATCGCCATTTTTCCTAAGCTATCCGAGGGTGAGGAAGATTCTATCTGGATAGGCGGGTCTTTTTTCTTTACAGCTATGCACCAGCCCTGACTCATAAGTCACATATAAGTCAGACAATCTCAATCAATTCTCAGTCTGAAACTGATGCAAGCGTCGTGTTTGATGGGTTTATAGGACGCTCGCTGTCCAACAGCAATAGCGATCGCTTTCTCAGACAAAACGTATCGACCGCTCAAGACATCAATGCCTGCCAAAATAAGTTCGGGGAATTTCCTAGTTTTGTCAGCTCTTTTCAGGGTTTATCTCTAACTCTAAGCGTCTTCCAGCTTTTCTACTCAGCAAGTTGCTTAAGGGATTTTCCCCCAAATAGATTAGATTGAACACCTCAATTTTCTCAAAAACTTAGTCCTTGAAAAGTACCTCCCAGAAATTTTTGCATATCTGTGAGGTAGTCAGAGATATATTCTCTTGAGCAATCCGTCTGCTCATCCCAAGCGTTCCTGAAGCGCAATCCTTCGTGGATAGGACATCCCATTTAGCCATTATCAGGGTCATCAATAATACATCCGCTCGCGCTCGCAAGCGGATTACATCAGTCTCACGATATTGCATAACAACTCAGAAGCGAGTGCCTGAACAGCGCGCTGCACGCCATTACAACTAAAAGGAGTAACGCCCCATGAGAGTACCGACGATCGATTTAATTCCCTTAAGAGCTGCGGTAAGTTCAGATTCTCCGACCACACTGGATGTTTTAGTGAGAATTATCCCACCGACCGTAGAAGTGGAACTGAAACGACCCACACTCAATATCGGTTTGGTGATTGACCGTTCTGGTTCAATGCACGGACAAAAAATTGAATATGCTCGTCAGGCAGCTTGCTACGCTGTACATCAGTTGCTATCTAGCGATCGCGTGAGCGTGACGATTTATGACGATCGCGTAAAAACCCTAGTACCTAGTACTTTGGCGGTTCAGAAAACGAACATAGTTCGTAAAATCCAGCAGATTCAATCCAGAGGTAGCACAGCGCTTCACGCCGCTTGGCTGCAGGGACAAAATGAAGTGGTTCGATATCTCAACCCCGAACATCTCAATCGAGTGATTCTTTTATCCGATGGATTGGCGAATGTTGGTGTGACTAATCCAGATTCTATTGCGTCTGATGTTCACCGTCTAGCGAAGCAGGGCGTCAGTACCACCACAATGGGTGTTGGGAATGATTACGACCAAAATCTCCTGGAGGCAATGGCAAGCAGTGGGGATGGAAATTTTTACTACATCGAATCGCCGCAGCAGCTGCCGACGATTTTCCAAGCGGAACTGCAAGGCTTAATGGCGACTGTTGGACACACTGTTAGTTTGGGGATTGAGCCGCAAGCAGGTGTGGAACTGGCTGACGCGCTCAACGACCTAGAGATTAATCGTAAGGGTCGCTACCAGTTGACTAACTTGGTTATCGGTAACCCAATTGAGGTCGTGGTAAGGCTGCGCGTCCCTGCTATGTCGCAAGCGACTAACTTATGCTACTTTCGCTTAGCCTGGAACGACCCCCAAACACCGGAACGGCAAAAAATACGGATAGCTCTACAACTGCCAGTTGTTAGTTCGGCGCAACTGGAAGAATTTCCCTTGAACCTGGAAGTCCAAGAACAGGTTGCTCTATTGATGGCAGCACGCGCTAAGAAGGAAGCAGTGCGACTGGTCGAGCAGAGCGACTATGAGGCAGCTAGCCAATTGCTCCAAGATACCAGACTGTCAGTTTTAGATATTTCTAGTTCACCTCAGATGCAGCAA
>DATNPT010000377.1:0-4212 GCA_036703075.1 Chroococcales cyanobacterium | reverse complement strand
TTCCAATCGCCAAGTTGATGCTAATCGATCGCTCAAGCTGGAAACCTTGAACGGTATTAAGACCGTGAAACAGGTTTAACCTGAGCCACTCTCTACCTGAATCGTAGCGTTCAGACGAGCCACTAATCTCTGAACCAGCGCTAACTCCAGTCCTGAGGATTGTACGACCTACACTGTTGGGTTTATCTGTTGCACCAATTACAGCGACCGTCTGCGGTGAAAAGATGGAACTTAAAGGTTGGCGTTCAGACCGCAGGATATCATAGGTAGGGTCGGTGGTAGGCTTGAGAGGTTTCAGCCTTCTTCACTTCTCTCGATCGTAACGATCGCTAGATTGCTTTTAGAGTTGACGTAGCGCTATACTTAAAAATTAAACGAAGATTGATTTGCACTTTCCCAATCAGCTAGTTGGGTGAGCTTGGCGAAAGCAACTTATTAACAGAACGGCATATTGAAGATTGTGTGCCGCAGCTTTAGGTTGGCTACACTTCTAAGATAGTCGCTTTCAAAAATGTCTGACTGAATATTTGTACTTTTATTAATATTTGCACCTCTACGCGACAGCCCCCTTGGAGTAAGAGCGCCGTTTGCCTAGTGAATTGTGGCTTCGACAAGGATGCAGTGGGCTAATGATTTAGGCTGGTCGTATATGAAAGCAGAAGGAGAAACATCTGCACGAGGGTAACTTACGTTTCCTGCAACTTCCAAGAGAAAAAGGAGTTTTGATGGCGCATAACTCTCAAGCCTGAATCTAATAAAAACGCTCTTTTGTAAGATTGATTCAAAAGGCTTTAAAAGCCCAGTGGTGCAGCTAGAGAGAAGCTTCGGCAAGAGCATCCTCCTTAACTAAAGCATTACACCTTTCCCCTCCGGCTTGACTCAATTTATGTCATTAAGTAGCAACCTCCGACAACCGTTGGCGCAATCGCAGTTAATTGACAGGCAAGTTCCAATCGTTTCTCCCAACACTCTAGTCGCTGAAGCAATTACCTGCATGAGTCAGGAACGGGCTAGTTGCGTACTGGTAGTGGAGCAACAGCGATTGGTGGGTATTTTCAGCCAGCGCGATGTCGTCACGCTCGCTGCCTCTAAGATGTCACTGGAGAATGTAGCGATCGCGCAAGTGATGAATGCTAATCCGATTACCCTTTGTGTCGAAGAAGCGAATGACATCGTCTGTGCCCTGTCTCTACTACGCCAGCAACAGACAAATCATCTCCCAGTAGTTGATCGCTCGGGTCAAGTGGTCGGGGCGATCGCATCAAACACTATCCTAGAAGCTCTCTTCCCCATAGAGCTTTCCGCCACTAGAGAACTCTTGCAGCAGACAGTGGTGGAACAAACTGCTCAATTAAGGCTCGTCAACGAGCAGTTACAACAGGAAATTGAAAAGCGCAAACAGGCAGAAGCTGCCCTGCGCTCCTGTGAAGAAAAGGAGGAGAAACTCAAGCGTAGTGAAGCGAACCTGGCAACAGCCCAAAAAATTGCTCATCTCGGAAACTGGGAATTTGATGTACTCACTGGAGAGATTACCTGGTCAGAGGAGAAATTTCGCATTTTTGGTCTTGACCCGACCCGACCCGAACCGACTTACGCCGAACTGATTGAGAAGGTTCATCCCGATGACCGAGATCGGTTTCAACAAGTTGCCGAGCAATCGATTGTGTCGGGTACATCCTACGAACTTGACTACCGGATTGTGCGGCCTAATGGTGAAGTTCGGTACGTCGAAGGAAGAGGAGAGGCTGTTGTTAATGATGCGGGGCAGACCATTCGACTGTTTGGAATAGCATGGGATATCACCGAGCGCAAGGAAACAGAAGAGACACTGCGCTTTAGCTTAGCCACGAATCGCGCACTTTTGGACGCCATACCGGATATGATATTCCGCTGTCGCGCAGACGGTACCTATGTAGACTTCAAACCCGCTAAAGGCATCAAGACAATCATGCCGCCCAGTATGTTTATTGGGAAAAAAGTACAGGATGTTTTACCACCCGAATTAGCACAGAAGGTTCTCTGCGCTTACGAGCAAGCCATAGTGTCAGGTTCAACCCAAATCTTAGAGTATCAGCTAAAAAGCGATGACGAATTGCGCGATTACGAAGCTCGTATCGTAGCCAAAGATAGCGATGAAATTTTCGTACTCGTGCGCGATATTACTGAGCGAAAGCAGGCACAACAGAAATTATACGAGACGAAAAACTTGTATCAGCAGATTCTCGATGCTATTCCCGACTTGATTTTATGTAAAGGCGCACAGTCGAGGATTGTTTACGCTAACAAGGCATTCCGTGACTACTACGGGATGACACTCCAACAGTTGCAAGGCATCGTCGACGCGCCCTGTGTCAAGCCTGATTATACGCAGCAGTACGTGAAAGACGATGCTTATGTGTTTAACACTGGAGAGACACTGAAGATTGAAGAACCTGTCGTTCGCTTCGACGGACAAGAACGCTTATTCAGTACCGTTAAAAGTGCCATCAGAGATGCTACTTGGCAGGTAATCCAGACAGTCGGCGTATCTCGTGACATTACCGAGCAAAAGCTTACCCAAGAGCGTTTGCGACTCTTAGAAAGAGCGATCGCCGCTTCTAACAATGGCATTATTATTAGCGATGCCATAGCGCCTAATAACCCGATTATATATGTCAACTCTGGGTTTGAGCGCCTGACCGGCTACGCTAAAGAGGAAGTCCTTGGCAACAAATGCTGCTCATTCAAGCCAACTGATGCAACGCCAACTGCCCTTGAAGAAATTCAGCGTGCGCTCAATGCAGGCAAAGAAACCCAGGTGACTGTGCATACCTCTCGTGCCGATGGCACTCTGTTCTGGAGTGAATTGTGCATTACTCCCGTCCGAGATGCGACGGGACGCTTGACGAACTTCATTGGCGTACAGACTGATATCAGCACTCGCGTTGCTGTTGAGCAAGCGCTGCGGCAAAGCGAAGAGCGATTCCGCAACTTAGTGGAAACAACTAGCGATTGGGTATGGGAGGTGGATGAAAACGCCATCTATACCTATGCCAGTCCCAAAGTATTCGACGTATTGGGTTACAAGCCTGAACAAGTGCTGGGCAAGACCCCCTTCGATCTGATGCCACCGGAAGAAGCGCGTCGTGTTGCTGATATTTTTGCTCCTATTGCTGCAACTCAACAGCCATTTCAAGGTCTTGAAAACACAAATGCCCACAAAAAAGGTCATCTAGTTGTTCTTGAAACTAATGGAGTTCCCATCTTCAATACCAATGGCGAATTCCGAGGTTATCGCGGGATAGATCGAGATATTACCTTTCGCAAACAAGTGGAGTTCGCCCTGCGACAATCGGAAGCACGAGAACGAGACAAGGCACAAGCGCTAGAACAAACCTTGAGAGAATTGAAAAGCACCCAAGCCCAACTCATACAAGCCGCAAAAATGTCGAGTCTGGGACAAATGATCGCGGGTGTTGCCCACGAAATCAACAATCCTACGAGCTTTATCTACGGCAATCTTACTCCTGCTCGGTTGTACTTCCAAGACCTGCTGAGACTCATTCAAATCTACCAGCAGACTTACCCTAATCCCACACCCGAAATTCAGCAGATAACTGAAGAGATTGACTTGAATTTTCTGGTAGAAGATTGGTCAAAACTGATGGATTCAATGCAGGTGGGAGCCGAGCGCATCCAGAAGATTGTTCTCTCATTGCGAAGCTTCTCCAGACTGGATAAATCGGAGCTAAAGGCTGTAGATATCCACCAGGGTATTGACAACACTCTCCTGATTTTACAGCCTCGACTGAGGGCAGTAGGCGATCGCCCAGCAATAAAGGTGATTAAAGAGTATGGTCAACTGCCACATCTTACCTGTTACGCCAACGAGTTGAATCAGGTATTTATGAATCTTCTCTCGAATGCCATTGACGCCCTGGAAACCCAACCTGCCCAACGCGCGATCGCCATCCGCACTGAGTTAATTAATTCCTCCTCTACGTCTGTGTGTAGCCAATTCGTTGTCATTCGGATTAGCGATAATGGTTCTGGAATGAGTGAAGCGGTACTTCATCAGATATTTGACCCCTTTTTTACCACGAAGCCTGTAGGAAGTGGCACGGGTCTGGGGTTATCCATTAGCTACCAGATTGTAGTGGAAAAACACGGGGGTCAACTCAGTTGTGTTTCTGCTCTAGGACAGGGGACAGAGTTTATCGTGGAGATTCCAGT
>DATNPT010000373.1:0-13503 GCA_036703075.1 Chroococcales cyanobacterium | reverse complement strand
GTTCAGGAGCTATGACTGGCGAGGTAGACATCACCTGAAAAGCGGCTAAATTTACCATAGTCATAGGGCAATTCCAGAAATTCTTCACATAAAATTAAGCAACCTGCATTCCTTATCTAGTTTACACACCTGTTGAGCTTTTCTCACCCCCAGTTAATTACTTCCAATCGTTCCAATTTTCGTTAAAGATTGAAGTATCGGGAAAAGCCGTTGGATTGCCACTTTTTTCTATGCGCTGACGTAACTGTTGCAGTTGTGGCTCTGCTAGAGGTAGTTGATCGACGAGTTCGTAAGGTGCTATTCCCTTTTCTAAAGCAAAAGCGGCTGTAGTGCCTGCTGCGGCACCCGACGACCATTCAAAAGAATGCACCCGATAAGCTGCCGCCGCGATATGACTGGTGGCAATGCTCTTACCAACGACGAGCATATTGTCGATTTTTTGCGGAATCATGGAGCGTAGAGGAATTTGGAAGGGATAAGCTTGACCTGCCCCTTGTCGTTCCCCCTCGCGCTCACTATTACCAGGAGTTTCAGGCGGGCTCTTGGTCATGCAGGGGTGGAAGTCAATGGCATAATGCCCGATGCCCACAGAATCCGGATAAATCGTGGAGCGAGTGCGTCTCATTACGTCTTCAGGAGCTTTCTGACCGCTAGCAACCGCAAAGGCTTCTAGTCCAGCTAAGGCTGTCCGTAAATCTCGGTACATCTGGGGCGACAAGGTCTGGCGATAATAATCATCTTTATAGTCGCGGCGAGAGATATCGATTTCCCAAACACTAAAGCCTTGAGGATAGCCATAGGCGGGTCGTCCGATTATCCGCCGTCCTTCGCGCATGTAGGGATACTTGGACAACCCATGTATCGTCCCCATCGGGGAATCTAGTCCAGATAGCAAACGATTGTTCGGTTGTGGCTTTTTAACATTATTGCCGAGTCGAGAATCCGTGGTTCCCTCAACCAGCCAGTGGAAATAGCCTAGGGCATTTTCCTCGCCCTTGTGTAACGTCTCTGTCCGCAAGCCACCCATCCATCCTCCAGGTTGCAACTGTCCTGATGCTTGCAACTGGTCGCGGGTGTAAACCAAGTTATCTTCTGCACTTCCCGGACGGTAGTCATTACCCCAAGTCCAGTTTTGCATTGAGATATCTCCGGCTGTCGGACCTGTGTAAGTGGTGCCGCCAAACTTGTTTTGTTCTCCCTTCTTTGGACTCCAAATACGTCGATAGGTGAACACTAGCCCGAAATCGGCTAATCGAGGCAATTCATAACTATAGTAGGGTTCGTATTGCGGATAAAACGACGGCATCTGATGCGGCTGGGGTTCCTTTGTTGCTTCCATGGCAAAGGTGTAGGTAAAGCCCTGCGTGCAATACGCGTCACCCGTGGCGCTGGAGGAAGACGGTTCGACGTAGGAACGAGGGTCGATGCCAACTCGGTAAGGAACATCAGCTAGTGCAATCAGTTCGCCGGTTTCCGTAGCGTCAACAACGTACCAATTGGGAGCAGTTCCCTGTTTTGGTCTTTGAGGGACGAATCGTACAATAGTTTTGTCAAAGCGAGATGAATTGTCGTATTTATACCAATCGTCAATGGTTTGAGAGAGGGGGTAGGTGTTGAGGGGAGGCGCACCTTTAGCTGGTTTGTGTTGAATGGCGATCGCATTTTCTATAATCTTCCCATCTGAGCTAGTATTCACCTCTTTAACGACAGTGGAGGGATACCACTTGAGCTTGCCTTTGCCTCGTTTTGCCGCATCTTTCAACATGCGCTCTAAAATTTTGTCAGCATCGCGGGGCAGAAAACAGGCTTCGCTGACCCAGCAATCTCCAGGATTGAGTTTGCCGTAGTAGTCTTGAATGCGCTTGCGTAGTTCCAGATAGCCGCGAGAATAGAAAAGACGCGCTCGTTGGGTTTGTCGTTCATCAAGTGCTGACGTTCCTTGAGAGGAAATTTGTCCGCCTACCCAATCTGTAAGTTCTGTCAGGCAGACTGTCCGTCCCGCTAATAAACCCTCGTAGGCAGTAGCTGCCCCTGCCAGTCCTCCGCCAACGACTAATAGTTCACAGGTTTCCTCTTTATCTGGACTTCTCGGCGGTGCAGGAAAAGCCGATGGCGCGAGAGATGTTAAGGAAATTGAGGTCAGAGTAAGACTAATGAGCGATCGCTTCATTATTTTGCAAAAAATCAGGTCGTATCAGTAGCTAGATTACGTTAGCTCTGTGACGTTACCATCCTCCAATAAGTTCTTTCTCACTCTTTTTGGTGAATTTAGCGATTCTGTTGTAATTGCATCAACATTGCTCCCTTGTGCGTCCTGCCTCCTGCCCTCTGCCTTCTTTACTTGGATTTCTATATAAAGTGTTTGATGTATCAGCGATCGCATCGTAGCAATTCTTCTCAAACTATCTCTGTGAGGGACATCCAGTCATAAGGTTGTAAAAGTGTAGCCAAACATACCTCAAGGGAGAGGTAACCGATGTAGAAATAGCCGCACATGGAAGGAAGGTGAAGAATTGTAAGGAACGCCAGTAATGATAAAAAAAGTTGCACTAACCGCTGCTCTAGCAGCGTTAGGACTCGTTACCTCTTTAGAATATGTTGCTGTAGCTCAGACCAACCGTCCAACCCCTCAACAAAATCCGACAAACCGACCGACAACTCCATCCAACTCAACCCCATTAAGTGCCGCAGATACACAGTTTATTCTCCAAGCCCATCAAGGAAACATGACGGAAGTAGAACTCAGTCGGCTGGCGCTGGAACCACGGCGGGGTGCTAGTAACAACGTGAGGCAGTACGCACAAAGGATGGTTCAAGATCATACGCAGGCGGATACTAAACTTTTGCAGTTGGTCCAACAGAAAGGAGCCACCATCCCTCAAACTCAAGGGCTAGATGCCGAGCATAGACAAATTAGCGATCGACTACAGCGGCTGTCTGGCCGCAATTTCGACCAAGCTTATATGAGAGCGATGGAGACAGATCACGCGAGAACAGTAGCGCTGTTTCAACGGGAAGCCCAACGAGGTCAAGAGCCTGAGGTGAAAGCGTTTGCGACCCAGCTTCTACCTGCCCTCCGGCAGCATTTGCAAATGGCTCGTGCTATGACCGATGATGGTGGGCAACAAGGTTCGCGCTCTCCCAGACAATAGAGATTTGGCAAAAGGCTAGACTCCTCCTACTCAATAGTATAGCACTACGCATTAAAGTTAGGACATCTGTATTGAGAATGTAGAAGTTCGTATACATGCTACCTTCAGCGATTGTCTTAATGTATTTGCGTAGCGCTATATCTTCAGAAAAAATAGTGCTACACAAGACCCCCTGTTTCACTGTTTCCCTTCACCAGGAGGACTACAGGGGGTCATCCCGTTTCACGGGTTGACGGTACAGTCAACAGTTTTTTCACGAAAAGCGATCGCTTTTCGTGAATCCTTGTCAGAAAAATCAGTGAATATGGTACACATGCTCTCGGCAAGCTAAGCGATTCAACTGAGTCACTCTATTGATATCGTTGCGAGCGATAGAGTGACTCACAAAGCTGTCTCGATTGTAGGTGAGCGTGCTATCTTCCGGGCGCTGAAGATCGAGGCGACTTCCGTTCTGGATTCCGCTACGGCAAGTTCCAACGGGTTGTTAATGAGTTCCATTCCTTGAAGAGTGACCGTTGAGAGTAGTCCATTCAAGTGTTTCAATGTCTTCATCGAAACTGAATAGCCCTAAATCCTGAGGCTTATCCATCAAGTGCTTCGCAACTAAGAAACCAGCAATTGTCCAGGTTTGATATTTCCGCGCTTGTTTGCCAATGAGTCGGCCATTTTTGCCATCGTAGTATTCCGGCCATTTATCCTCACCTATGCGTTTTTCTGCCAGCGCGATCGCTTTTTGGGCTAAGTTTAGGCGATCGGTTTTCAGTGCAGCCGCGACCAATAGCCACAGGAGAACAGGCCAATTCCCGCCATTATGATAAGACCAAGGCACATTTTTCGGGTCACAGCCGGTCAAAATCTTCCATTCCAGACCTTCTACAGCAGGGAAGCAGATTTTCATTGGCATATTTCCCACCAAATCATCCCATCGTTGCTCGATGAGATCCATAATTCCCTGCGATTCCTGAGGGCTGGAGAGAGAACAGATGATCGACATTAAGTTCCCGAGCGCAAAGAAGCGAAAATCCATCCGTGCCGGGCCGAGATTCCCCGCGAGATAACCCCCAGTTTCTGGCATCCATTCAGTTAACCAGTAGGGAATCGAATCGGGATAAATATTGAACTTATTAATGGCGGCTTCGCCAAACTCTTCGCCTTGATAGCGATAAATTTCGTTCAAGCGTTTAATGTCAAGCCAATAGTACGTCCGAATATGGTAGTTGAGCGTACTTAACCGCTGATTAATCACCAGGGTATAAATTTCACCTTGGCGACTAGGGGCAAGAAGTTCGCGAGCCGATCGCAAAGCCGCGTAGAATAAAGCTTGGATTTCCAAGGGATGCCCGTAAACTCCCATCCGGCGGTCAATCATGAACGCGCCATCGGGGACCAACATCGTTGGGAACATATCAAATCGATCCGCGAGGCAAAGCTTGAGGATGTGAATAATTCCCTGTTGAAACTCTGCTTGATGAGCCAGTTCCAAGTCTCCAGTCGTCTTGACATACGTCCGCAAGAGGATAAGCCACCAGAGGCTAGAATCAACTGGCGTGACTCTAGCGATCGCATGTTCGCCAAAATCCGCCGTTAAGTATTGCTCTCCATAGTTGGATGCCACCTTGAAGCTCGCTGGCATCAACCCCATGCCCGCATTAAAATAATCCATCTGCTTGGGTTCGTCTTGGAGAGCTAGTGTCTCGATGAGGAAATTACGAACAATGTCCGTTTTACCAGTCATCAGGTAAATCAGCGCTGAAGAGACGAAATCTCGAACAAAGCACTGGTTGTAATTGAGTGCTTCTACATCGGGATCGCGAGCAGCAACTGTTCCAACTGGACGGCCATAGTAGTAGATAACAGATTCCTCAAGAGCTTTCCATGCCTCAGCCACAATATCGCTATGCACTCTCTCGCGTGATGTTGTCATTGATTCCTCTGCATCCTCTTGCTTGTTCAAAAAACGCTTGATTGGTTTTCTTGCCAATTGCTACTCGATCCCAACTTTTCGAGCAGCTACCATAAATCGGAAAATGTACTCTGCAATTTCTACATAGTTGAAGGCTACTTCTGGTGAAGAAGCCCAAACCGTGACGCCATGGTTTCGGATCAGCAGGACGCTGACCGATGGTGGTGTAGATTTAAAGCGATCGCTAATATCACGAGCAATTTTAGGCACCTCTAAATGGTTGGCAAAGACTGGAATAACCACATTAGGATTCTCTTCCCATACCCCTAATCCTTTGAGCATTTCCAAAGGTGGCAAAGGTAGAACCTCTCCATCGGCAAAGTGAGACACTAAATTCGCTTCGATGGAGTGAACGTGGTAACAGGCTTGAGCCTCTGGGAACAGTGAGTAGATTACCTGATGAATACTAGTCTCAGCAGAAGGGCGAACCTTTGGCGATGGTTGCTCCAGCACCGTGCCATCAAGTCCGATACGGACGAAGTCACCACTACTAAGCTGCCCTTTTTGGCAGCCGCTGGCAGTAATCCAAAAGCTGCCGTCGGGCATTCGGGCAGAGAGATTACCTGCTGTCCCTACCATCCAGCCCAACTGGTAGAAGTGACCAGCTGCTGTAATTAAGGTTGGTCTTGGATTGGTCTTCATTCTAACCTCAAAAATTTGCATGGCAGAGTATCAAGCGTCGCGGCTTACATACTCTTTACAGAATGTCGAAGATTTCAGCCTCCACAGCCTTTTTCGGCATAATAGGGGTTGCTTTGACTGAAATCTCTCTTTTGATGTAAATAAACCTAACTAGGAGTAGTCGCTATAGTGTAGCGACTCGCTCACTTATCCTACTAACAACTAACCACTAACGCTTACCGCCAGTCTCCTTGTACGGTAAACGCCGCCCAATAATAAGGAGAACTCCATTGCTGAGATTTCCACATCTCCACTTGTGCGGCTCTTAATGCCGATACCGGGTTTTGCCCTTCGGTGAGCATCTTTTGGTAGAATTTTGCCATGACCTCAGAGGTGGCGACATCGTTAACATTCCACAAACTCACCACCACTCGCCTTGACCCTGCATACATAAAGCCTCTTGTCAAGCCCACTAATCCTTCACCTTTGACGTTTTCACCCAATCCGGTTTCGCAAGCACTCAAAACTACCAATTCCGCAGGCAAGTTGAGGTTGAAAATATCGTGCAGGCGTAAGAAACCATCTTGAGATTGGCCTTTTTGGTCATATAAAGACAGCACAATTCCTGATAACTCAGGATTGACCGGATCGAGTAATCCATGAGTGGCAAAGTGGATAATTTGGTATTGGGCTAAATCTGGGTTGGTGGCTATTTGGCGAGAGGCATTAAAATCAAACGCTTGAAAACGTTGCGCTTCTGGAACCAGGGCGAGAATTCTATCAGCTTCATTGCGAGTATATCTCAGACGGTCAAATAGTTTGCCACCTCCCCCTTCCCCTAAACCTAATGAGTTACGGGCTGCACGATTCAGGTTACGATTAGATAGTGTATCAGGGGTTTGTGCGGGTGGATTGCCTGTAATGCGCTCGTCTTGAGAAGTGAAAACGGGATCTGCGATCGCAGCCACGGTTTTGGCGACTGGGGAACGGTTTTGCAGTTGGCGGCGTTGAATCGCAACTGTAGAGATAGAAGGGAGAGTGACAATTTCATTTTGGACTAACAGTGGATTTGTGGGAGAAGATGGGACAGGTAAGGCAGCAAAGGGAACGTATTGCAATAGTCCATCTGGGACAATTAGTAAGCGTTTGTTACTCAATTGATTGGCGACAGGAGCGAGAAGCATCTGACTGAGTGCAAGTCCGCTATCTAGATTTGCCGCACTATTTTTGGTCACAGATTCGCGGAAGGGTTCGACAGCAGCTTCTATTTCACTTTGTTTGGGAAGTACGTAACTGGTGATGCTGGTTTTGGTGACAGCCCAGAGATAACTGCTGTCTTCGCCAAGGGCATATTCTAAAAGTAGAGTATCGTCGTCGAGTACCTGCTGTTGAATCTGTTGTAGGGTTAAGGGTTCAGGATATTTGAGAGCAGCGTAGCGAGGACTCGTAGCGCGAATTTGGGCTTCTAGTTGTTTGAGTTTCGCGAGAACGGTGTCGGTTTTTTGTTGAACATCTTTCAGTTCTTGTTCGCTATACTGACCGCTTTGGAGTTGATATCTGCGATGCTCAAAGGCGTTGAGTTGTTGTTGCAGATTGCGTTCTTGTTCTAATAGTTCAGGGTCAGCACCTTGGCGAATGTTAGCGGTAGCTTCAGTGAGGAGTTCGAGCAGGCTTCTAGCGCGAGCGCGTTCGCTAATGTGCAATGCTTCACCATCATATCCTTTGTCCGGATTTTGCTGGTGCAGTTGCATCAGTAGGTCTATGTAAAACTGATAATAATCTTGGTTGCGGGCAAAGTAGGATTGTCGCAGTTCTTGGCTGGCGATTTGGGTGCGAAGTGATTCAATAATATTAATCGCCGTTTCGATTTGTGTTTTGGCGGAGGTGAGGTTATCTTGTTGGCGGTTTAAGATGGCTTGATTATAGAGAATGTGCGCTTCTTCTGTTTTGTAACCGAGTTGCTGGGATAAGAATAGGGCTTGGCTGTAATAGTCTAGGGCGGTAGACTCTTGACCTGATGCAGCCTGTAGTTTTCCGAGTTGGTTGAGGATTGTGGTTTCTTTTACTTTGTCGTTAAGAAAACGGGAGATAGTCAGGGCTTGGT
This sequence comes from Chroococcales cyanobacterium, assembly GCA_036703075.1. Classification (GTDB taxonomy): domain Bacteria; phylum Cyanobacteriota; class Cyanobacteriia; order Cyanobacteriales; family Coleofasciculaceae; genus DATNPC01. The sequence goes on along the minus strand of DATNPT010000373.1, from coordinate 5,663 downwards.
TGTAAGCATTCAGAGCGGTAGACCATTCTTGCAAGGCAATGTAAACGTTGCCAATGCCCATTAGGGCAGATGCTTCTGCGGCTTTGTCACCTCCAGATTGGGAGAGAGTAAGGGCTTGATTATAGGAATTTAGAGCATCTTGATGTTTTCCTGTAGCAGCGTTAAGGTCACCAATATTATTGAGGGTAGTGGCTGCACCGCCCTTGTCATTGAGTTGATATAACAAGGGTAAGGCTTGGTTATGGTAGTCGAGGGCAGTGTCCGGGTCGGCTAAATCGCTGTAGAGTTGACCAAGGCTATTGAGAATGGCTGCTTGTTCAGCGATCGCTCCTGCTTGTTGGGATAAGAGTAATCCTTGGTTATAGGAGTCGAGAGCATTTTGAAATTCTCCTAAATTGGCTTGAATATTGCCGATGTATAGTAATACTTCGGCTGCTTTGGCAGAGTTTTTATCTGCACGATAAAGTTCCAAGGCATCGTTCAGCTTTTGAAGCGCAAGCTGTCTTGATTCAACGGTTTCTTGTTGATTGAGTTGGATTGCTTGTTGAAATGCTGCGGCTGCTTGTTGATTGTTATTTTTAGATAAGCTTTCCTGGGAGTTTTGTAGAGCCGTTACTTGCTCTGTTTGAGTTGCAATTGCCACTGGCACGTCCCACAAGCGGGCAGTATTGTCTCGACTCACAGTAATAACCTGGCGACCATCCGAGCTAAAAACTGCACTGGTAATCAAGGTTTTATGCCCGCGAAAAATAGCCAGCAGCTTGCCTTCCTTATCCCACAAACGTGCAGTGTTATCATCACTCGTGGTAATAACGCGGTTGCCATCAGGGCTGAATTGTGCGCCCTCGACTCTGCTTTCGTGCTGAAAAACAGTTAAAAGATTACCTTGTTTATCGACAAGGCGGGTAGAATTATCCAAATTAGTAATGAGAATATGATCACCGTCAGGGCTGAACTTCGCGCTAGTGACCCTACCCAGTTGAACAACGGATGAGGTATTGCCTTCCCTAGTCCATAGCTCTGCGGTGGGGTTAAGACTACCTCCTGGATTATTCAATGGATGATAACTCAGAATGAGAAGATGGCGGTCGTCAGGGCTGAATTCAACATGAGTCACCTCTCCTTCATGCCGGAACTTAGCCAAGAGATTAGCTTTTTTATCCCAGAGGCGAGCATCTTCAAAAAAACCAGCAGTGAAAATGTAGCGACCATCAGGACTAAATCTTGGTTTGTGAGCACCATTTTTGTGTCCCTGAAACTTAGCGATCAGATTCCCTGATATGTCCCAAAGGTAGACAGTCTGCTCTTCGGCCGTGAGAATGAAGTTGCCATCAGGACTAAATACAGCACTGTGTCCTTGAAACTCAGCCACAAGATTGCCTCGGCTATCTCTTAACCCGCTTCTTAACCCGCTCGTGAGAATGTAGCGATCATTAGGACTAAACGTTGCACGACTACCCAATGAGGGAAAAACAGCAAGAGAATTGCCCTGCTTATCCCACAGACGGACAGTATCGTCCAAACTAGTAGTGAGGATATAGTTCCCATCAGGACTAAATTTAGCACTTTGAACGGACTGCTCATGTCCTCGAAGTGTTGCTAAGAGCTTGCCTCTTCTATCCCATAAACGGGGTTCTCTTCCATTGAAAGTTCGGGTGAGAATATAGTTTCCATCAGGGCTAAATTCGGCACTATCGACAGGCTGCTCATGTTCTAGGAGTGTCAGTTGAGCATTTTGTTCAGCCACCTGTTGATCAAAAGTTTGTAATGCTGATGTTTGCTGGGACTCGGCAGCTATGACTGTCGAGGTACTCCACAAGCGAGCAGTATCACCTCCCCAAGCAATAATCTGGTTTCCATCCGGTTGAAATTCCACACCGTCAACTTTATCCTCACGTCGGAAAGCAGCAACGAGTTTTCCTGTTGTGTCCCATATTCTGATTGTTCTATCCTCCCAACTACTCCCGCTGGTGGTGAGAATATAGTTTCCATTGGGGCTAAATTCTGCCCTTTGGACAGGCTGCTCATGCTGGAGAACAAGGATAGAATTACCTTGACTATCCCACAAACGAGCCGTTCTATCATCACTTGCGGTGAGAATATAACGGCTATCTGGACTAAATTCTGTAGTGTTGACGGAACTTTCATGCCCTCGGAGAACAGTGAGGTACTTTCCTTCTCTGTCCCAAAGGCGGCGAATCCCTTCATAATGTCCAGAATCCGCAGTAAGAATGAAGCGACCATCAGGGCTAAATTTGGCATCGTCAAGTTCAACATATCCATAACCGTCGGAGTAATCCTCAATACGAGCTACCAGATTACCGTTCCTATCCCAAAGGTAAGCAGTATGACTCCGAAAAGTAGTTGTGACAATGTGGCGACCGTCGGGGCTAAATTCGGCACTCATGAGGCGACTCTCATGTTGAAGAGTCACTAAGAGATTGCCACGTATGTCCCAGAGTTGAGCCGTGTTGTCCCGACTTGCCGTGAGAATCTGTTGTCCATCAGGGCTAAAGTCTGCCCTTTCAATATCACCCTGATGCTGTAACTCAGTGAGAAGCTTACCTTGTCTATCCCACAAGCGACCAGTTTTGTCTGCATAGCCAATACTGAGAATATAGCGACCATCGGGGCTGAATTTCGTGATACGCCCTCCCTGAAGTGTCGCTAATGATCTACCTTCTTTGTCCCACAGATGAAGGGAACTTCTGTATCCACTAGTGGTGAGAATACGCTCGCCATCGGGGCTGAAATTAGCACTCTTGACTTGGTCGTTATGCGGGAAGACGGTAACTAGCTTTCCCTCCCTATCCCACAAACGAGCAGTGTGATCATCACTGGCTGTAAGGATATAACTCCCATCGGGGCTGAAGTTTATACTATTGATATTATCCTTATGACCCACAAAGACTGCCAGGGGACGACTGAATGCTTGCGCGGGTTGTTGAGTTCGTGATGGGTTGGGGGTTGCCGTGGTTGACGACTGGGACAATGTGAGAGTCTTTGGTTGGGCGTTAATAGAGGTACTAGTAGCAGTCGCAAATACCACGCTCATCAGAAGGGTCAAATAGCGATCGCCCTTTCGGAGCTTTTTGGGAATCATCATTGTTGTTTAACCTACGGGGAGTCTTGAGAATGTCTTGATTGCTCAAAAATTTATCGAAGCGATCGCCTATTCATGGTGCGATCGCACAAAAATCCATCCCATTTAACCCATCAAACGCAACGGCATTCCTTCCGTTACCGCCTTCTCAATCTTCCCCTGCGCCACCAACCCATTACGAGAAACAACTTTCACCTGCCCTGCCCCCTTCATCGCAGTAAATACCGTTCCCGTTGTCACCTTCCTTAAATCAACTCCCCCTAACCACAACTGAGCAGAATCACTACTCACTCGCGTCACCACCGCCTGTGCTGGCGACTTAGGAGAATTAATAAAAAAGGGTGGTTGCTGCTGATACCCACTCCCTACCTTCACTTCATAATGGGGCATTTGATCAAAGTTTTTAGGTATTTCTGGGAGAATCTTCTGGAATAGCCGCTCAATATTGCTATCGTCCTGCCAAAGATAGTGAGTGAGTAAATAACTAAATATTCCTGCTTTAAAGCCATTAACATTAATTTCCCGCGCCAGTTGGTTAGGTGCAGTTGCTGCTAAAACCATACCTTTAGCAACCCCTGTGCGATAGCCTTTCACAAAGTCTTCTGGCGACATTTTTAACTGAGATAACCACTGTTGTTGGTAGTTTTTTTCATCAGAAGACACTAAAACATTCTTGCCACCATCACGAGAACGTACCCGTGCTTCTCTAGTCGCCCCACCAGAGAAACAACTATCTAAAACAACAGTGACATTTTCAGATTTCAGGGCAGACATCAGCAAGAATAAAGTATGCCCCATAATGTCTTGGACAGTCCCTCCCACTTCTGGATATCCGTCAGGTAGGTTACTATCTACTGGCACAAATGTCCCACTCAGACCTTCTTTTCCTGGCTCAACCACAATCGGATTAGGGTCAAAGATGCGCGAACCATGCCCGGAATAGTGATAAACTACCACATCTCCTGGTTTTGCTTGTTTAATTAAATGTTCTTCAAACGCAGTTAAAATTCCTTGCCGTGTCGCTTTTGTATCAGGCAAAACTAGAATATCTTTCGGATTAAACCCAAAGCGATAAATCAAGAGATTTAGTTGCAAATCTACATCGTTGAGGCATCCTTCCAAGGGTTGTTCAGTGTAATTATTGATGCCAACGAGTAATGCTAGTTTTCGAGGTGTACTTTGAGCAAGTACTTGACCATATCGTTGAGCTTGCTGTTGGAATAATAGCTGATTGATTCCAATGCTTGCTAGTGCTGAACCTGTAAATTGCAGAAAATGACGACGAGTCGTGCGGGTCATAGTGAGCTAATTTTAAGATAGAGGGTTAATCTTCGAGCTAGAACGGTACCCGATTAGAAGTAGTATCTATAATCTTTGTCGATGGAGTACTTATTGACTCTAGTTTTAACATTTATGCAAGAAGTCTATTTTTTCGGTATTAATAGCTTTGTGAGAACTCACTCATCGCGTATTTCTAACTAACACTCCATTAGCAGAGGTGAGCAGTATCATTTGGCTCTAAAGTCGCAACGGCTGTAAGCTGTCACGTATTTAAATTGGGTAGGGTGCATCCCGTTTTTATAAATTCGTAGTCTGAGCATCTTGTTCGCTTGTGGGTATATATAAGCAAGATGTTTGCGCTAACGCGAACGCACTACCCAAGAGTTTTGCTTGCATTGGGATGCTCCTAATTGGGTATCAGTAGCGACCAAGATGGTCGCACTATAAGGATGCTGCAATTCTTGACAATATAGATTGGACGCCATGCGCTGACGCGCACAACAAAGGAATGAAAACTCTTATCCCTTCTGCCCTCTGTCCTTTGCCTTCTGCCTTATTTCAAGTTAGACAATGCTTCTCGAACATCAAAAAAGTCATTCCAAGGAATGTAGGGTTTGTTGTGTTCTTCAAGGTAATGAATTAAGCGATCGCGTGCAAACACGACAGGGGCATGGAGTGCCATCAGCAAGTCCGTCACCGAATCTCCAATGATAATCTGCTCCTCAGCTGGGTATCGTGACATCACCTGCACTTTCGAGACGAGTTCCGTGCCTTCTTCAAACTCCGACTGCGGCCGGAGAAACTCACCTGTCGTATCGAGATCGACGGCATAGATTGCTGCCACTCGTTCGAGAAAGGGCTTTCCTCCACGGTTAACTTGACTCAGCACCGTTTCCACCATGCCGCGCACTCCCCCGGAAACGACAACAAAGGGAATCCCTTGAGCATCGAGAAAGTCTAGTAACTCAACTAATCCCGGACGAATTGCCTTAGGCTTAGCATATTGCAGGATTTCAGGATAACGAGCGGAGGGAATCGATTCTAAAAGTTGCCGCACGCCTTCCCGCAATGTCAGCCGCCGAGCGTACATTTCGGGCATCAGCTGTTGTGACAGTTCCGGTGTAAACTCTTTGAGCATTCCCACGAAGGTTTCTTCTGCTGTAATGGTGCCATCAAAGTCGCAGAAAACCACTCGCTTCGCGAGATTTGGGGTTTGAGATTCGAGATTTTGGGTAGATGGTGAGGGAGTTGGAGGCACGCTTTGCGATCGCATTCCTAT
>DATNPT010000350.1:0-20130 GCA_036703075.1 Chroococcales cyanobacterium | reverse complement strand
CTCATCGTCGGACGCTTTCGCCGCCGAGTTGACGCCGAGGGACACCTGCGAATCCTCAAGCAAATCATGCCCAGCGTTCCCTTTGAAGTTGTTTTTGACGTAATGCCAGATGAGGTAGAAACCTGCGTGCAACAGTCCCTGGAATGAACCCCGTCAATGCCCCCTTATTAAGGTCATCGTCTACACACATCTCGTGATTTAGTTAAAGTCGCTGTATTTTGCCCCCCTACTCCCCCCATCCCCAGAGGGGACCCCATGCCCCCCCAACTTTGGGGGGAACCGGAGTTCAATGTCCCCCAGAATTGGGGGATTTAGGGGGCAAATGCAGGGGAGGGGTTCTTCCAAGATTCAGCACAGACTCAACGTACTCCACAACAGCCATGAACGTCCTGCGCCGTCGCATCAACCCCGAAACCTTCGTTATCACCCGCAAACAACTCGCCAAATATCTCAAAACTGACCCAAGCCGAGTTTGGCGTTGGGAAAAGTGGAAGCATATACTTTGGGTGCATATTCAAGGCAGGGGCGGCTACTTCATCAGCTATCGCCAGCTAGAGCAATGGGTAGCCGCTTGCTGCACCTTAATTCGTGCCTGCCGAGACTTGAAAGCACTTAAGCTAGTCTGGTTCGCCATTGAGCGAGAAGCTACAAGGTACACAGAAGAAGCGTTCAACCGACTTTCTGAGATTCACGCCCAACGAGAAGCGTATTTGCACCGAGATAATTATGCGATCGCCCTATTACAGTAGCTACATCTGTATGCCATCAAGATGGGCAGCTTCAGAAGAATCAGCCAGGAAACATAGGGCACGAAAACGCAAACCGATGAATTGCTCGTAGAACGGATTCAGTTTGCACAGAGGGGGAATATGCCCTATCTTGCGACCGAATAGCACGATATCTCGTGCAAAGGGACACTCTCCTGGAATTGCTTTGCAGAGAAACTGAGCAACTTTAGGGTCGTCAATTTCGATTCTATCGAGCCACTGGCGTAATGGCTGTAGGAGTAAATCTCCTGAAATATGAGGTAATTGACCGTATTGTTCTGATTGAATTTTTTCTTGAGGAGTTATTACCAATTCAGTCAAACTATTCAATTGAGCAATTCCCCAAACCATCTTTAAAAGCTCCCGAAACAATTTAGCTTATACCGGAGTGGAACAAGTAACCTATGGAAGCACTCTCAACCGTGTCCCAAAAGCCAACATTAGCAGCAGAAAATTTCCTTCCAAGAATTTCTCTACTTTTGAGAAGAAGCCATTGTCTTTGCTTGGTTGTATTTCGGTGTAAAAATCTCAGTACCCAAAAGGGAATTATTTGAGCAGCTACAAATTAGTACAACGACTGATTCTCAATACTTGTGCGCCATCTAAGTGTTTGCTAATTACTGAATAGAGGCAATGCTCTTGTCAGTAAAGTGAAGTGCCAGTTATATATTAACTATGAAATTTGATGACACTTCACTCCCCAATTCAGAGTTATTTAATAGCCAGCAATAGATTCCTATTCCTTATGCTATTTTGATTTAGCTTTGTAAGGTTCATCTGTAAAAGCTTGTAATCCTGTCTCTGGGTAGGAATCATGATTTGGGCTAAAAACCTCTATTGCAGCTTCAGCAATGTACGAAATTGAGTCTTCTAGCTGTTGCATAAATAACATGGTTTTTAATCCTCTCTAAGGGTAGGTAATACGTCGTATTACGGATTAATTAATTATGAATATAACTGTGTGTTATCGGTGTGTCAACCTTATGTATTTTCTGTTTTTCTCATTGAGCAATCCAAATTTATTAAATAGATAAAACTCTATAGCAGCGCTTGTAATAGTTGCTTTTTCGTAAAAAGCAACTCAGATTTTTTGTAAAAACAATCGAGTTTTAGTCATATTCTTGCCAAGTGTTTGTCAAACTCCGTTATATTAAGCTATAAAAATAACGAAAGTTTACTTAAGACCAATTTATACTCTCAAAAATATGAAGGATTGTGAAGCATTTGCAGGAATTACGCAAAGCTTCTACCTCTACATCTAGCTCGAATCGTATTTCGGAGATTCACCCACAACGACAAGCGATTTGCATCGTCACTAACCTAGATAACCATGCGATCGCCTTTGCCGATGCCGAAGAGCGAGCGCTCTGTTGTGTAGCAGTCGCCAAGGCAATTAGAACTCTCTCCAAATCCTGAAACCTTAATGAGCCAATCTTGCCCTTCTGCCTTCTGCCCTCTGACTTGAAAGTGCCACTTTTATGATTCGGGGTGAGCGAAGCGATCGCTCATGACGACTGCCCTCTGCCCTCTACCCTCTGCCTTCTGCCATACATATCCCACCACAGAGTCAGGTTTGTGTCAGGCAATCTCTTTAAGCTACTGAAATACCTGAATACCCTCTCTTATAAGTCCTTATGAGCAGAGAAGTTGTGGATGAGCGGGACACCAACAAAAATCGTCCTTTGGGCGTGCAACGGTTTTTTCGAGCCGCCCTACTCCTGTTGACAGTACTCGTCATCATCCTGGGTATTCTCATTAGCTGGGGTTGGTTGATTATGATTCAGATGCCTGGAGAAAGCTACCGAGGAGAGTTGCCACCATTAACCCAAAAGGAAGTGGCGCTACGGGATGCCCTTCAACGAGATGTACAAAAGCTGGGGAGCGAAATTGGGGAACGCAACTTCCTACACTACAAGGAGCTAATGGCGGCGGCTGATTTCCTAAACGCTTCATTCGCTCAAGCTGGGTATAAAGTCCAACGGCAGGAATACACCGTTAATAACCAGACCTACTACAATCTTGAAGTCGAAATCCCCGGTACTCAACGAGCTGACGAAATCGTCATTGTCGGTGGACACTATGACTCAGTATCTGGTAGTCCTGGTGCAAACGACAACGGCACTGGCACTGCCGCCACTTTAGAGCTAGCGCATCTGTTTGCTGGGAAAAAGCCTGAAAGAACTCTACGCTTTGTTGAATTTGTTAATGAGGAGCCGCCTTTTTTCTTCTCAGAAGGCATGGGGAGTCTAGTTTATGCGTCTCGATGCAAGCAGCGCTCTGAAAACGTCGTTGCCATGCTCAGCCTGGAAACGATCGGGTACTATTCTGACAAAATTGGTAGTCAGCAATATCCTTTACCGCAGCTATCCTCGATCTACCCGCTCCAGGGAAATTTCATCAGCTTCATTGGCAATGTCGCTTCTGGCTCACTGGTAAAAGATGCGATCGCGTCTTTCCGCCGTCATACCAAATTCCCGTCTGAGGGGACTGCTCTGCCCAACGAAATTACTGGCGTGAGTTGGTCAGACCAGTGGTCGTTCTGGCAGCAGGGTTATCCCGGAATAATGGTCACTGACACCGCACCTTTCCGTTATCCCTACTATCACACCTCAAATGATACCCCGGACAAAGTTAACTACGAAAGCCTTGCACGGGTAGTGGCAGGTTTGGAATATGCGATCGCTGACCTATCAGGATTAAGGTAAACGCACAAGAAGAATTCTTACCTTTTGGCAGATAGACATCCCTAAAACAAAATCCAAACTAAGGTTGAAGTGGTGGGGGAAGGAAGTTGGCACAACAAACGGAAGATTTATCCAGTGAGTCAAAGCTCCTAAACCGAGTCAGAGGTTTGGCAATTGGGGATGCCTTAAAGAAGCTCAGCCTATGCTTTGCCATAAAAAAAGCAAAAGAGGGTTGCGTTTTACTTTTACTTTTTGGAGCGTCACTTGTCCCCGATCGCGCATTCGCTCAGCTCACACCTGATACTACTTTAGACAGCGAACGTTCCGTCGTTACTCCTGGCGTCCTCATCAATAATCAATCAGCCGATCGCATTGATGGTGGAGCATCAAGAGGAACTAACTTATTCCATAGTTTCTTAGAGTTTAATCTCACCGACGGACAGCGAGTTTATTTTGCATCGCCGACTGGGATTGACACAATTATTACGCGGGTGACAGGGACGAATCCCTCCACTATTCTCGGAACGCTAGGTGTTAATGGTTCTGCCGATTTATTTTTGATTAATCCCAATGGAATTTTATTTGGTCCCAATGCTCGTCTTGATGTCAGTGGTTCTTTTTTTGCCAGTACCGCTAGCAGTGTAGTGTTTGCAGATGGCATCCAATTTAGTGCGACAACGCCTCAGAACTCACCCCTATTGAGTATAAGCGTTCCGTTGGGAGTGCAATTCGGCGCAACACCAGGTTCTGTACAGGTGCAGGGGTCAAAGCTAGAGGTACCACCAGGAAAAACGTTGGGGCTGGTGGGAGGTGCAGTAACATTGCAAGGAGGCACAGTAGCCGCACCGAGCGGACGAGTTGAGCTAGGTAGCGTCGCTGGTAATAGTGTTGTGAGTCTGCATTCGGGTGGTAATAATTGGTCGCTGGGATATGAGGGGGTGCAAAACTTCCAAGATATCCAGTTATCTAAAGGGGCAGTAGTCAGTGCTAGCGGTGAAGGGGGAGGTGATATTCAGGTTTGGGCGCGATCGCTTCAACTGAGTGAAGCGTCTCGCCTGGAAGCCTTGACCCTAGGGTCGCAACCGGGAGGAAACATCGCGATTAATGCCTCTAACTCCGTAGAACTCACGGGAACGGGTACCTATACTAAGGATATACTGCTGTTTTTGGCGGGACAAATTAAACCCAGTCAGCTTCGCAACGGCTTATTTACCTTAAGTTATGGTTCGGGTACAGCGGGAGACGTGGAGATTAATACCCCTTCATTTATTGCCCGTAATGGAGCGATCGTTGCTACATCTACGGCGAGTTCAGGACACGGGGGAGATTTAACCGTCAATGCAGAGGATAACGTCGAAGTGACAGCGTCCGCCTTAATTACGGGTAGCGGTCTTGATGATAGCGGTGATTCGGGAGATTTAACGGTTAATACGGGACGCTTACTCGTGCAAAATTACGGACTCCTGGGAACGAGTACGCTTGGCAACGGTCAGGGGGGAGATATGAGGGTGAATGCATCTCAGTCTGTGGATCTTATTGGTACTAATCCGATTGAAATTCTGCCAGGTTTTCGCTTCTTAACTGGCTTGTTTAGTAGTACCCCAGCGGCTGGAGATGCCGGAGATATTGAGGTGACAACGCCGCGCTTGTCGGTACGGGATGGGGCCGCTATCGGGGCCAGTACTGCTGGCGAAGGGAAGGGCGGAAGTATTCGGGTAACGGCTTCTGAAAGGGTTGAATTGAGCGGTAAGTCTCCCGATGGTTTAGCGCAAAGCGCTGTAGCGGCAACAGCGGAAACGGGTTCGAGCGGTCAAGGAGGAAACCTGAGTGTACAAACTGGACAATTAATTCTTCAGGATGAGGGAAGACTCAGCGTTCGCAGTCGAGGAACGGGGGATGCAGGTAATCTAGAAGTGGTCGCTGACTCGATCCAGTTGGATGACCGAGGTAGTATTGCTGCTGCAACCACCGTAGCAGGAGAAGGTGGCAATATTAACTTGCAAACCCAGTCTTTGCAACTGCGCGGTGGCAGTATCATCAACGCCGAAGGTGGCGAACGGGGCAATGGTGGCAATATCACTATTGATACTGACATCTTACTTGCCTTAGAAAATAGCAACATTACCGCCAGTGCCTTTCAAGGAGCTGGGGGAAGTATTAAAATCAGCACCCGAGGTGTATTCGTCGATTCAACCAGCAAAATCACTGCCAGTTCCACCTTGGGAATTAGTGGTGTTGTCGATATCAATACGCAAATTAATAACGTCCCAATCTCCCTGCTACCTCTAGAAGATCAATTGGTTAGTCGAGAGCAAGCGATCGCTGATAGCTGTTTAGGGCGTCGTAACGCTAAAGCTGGTAGTTTCACGGTTACAGGTGCGGGCGGGTTGCCTTCGACGCCGTATGGTGCTTTCTCAACTCCCTATCCGGTAACGGGTCTTCAGTCGATTTCTGGGGAAAGAACTGCCGATCGTGCTGCTAGTAAAGTGACTGCTGAGGAACTCTCCCAACGCAGTAGCGTCCTTCAAGAGGCACAGGGATGGTACGTTAGACCCGATGGACGAGTGGTTCTCGGTACTATCCCGCAGTTGCAGGCACTTGCTAAAGCAGAAGACTTGGTCTGTTTTGAAAATAGGGACTAGGGGCTAGTAGTCTAGTCTGTCAAAGTGTTAATTGAGAATTATAGCGGTTTTCAATTGAGTGCAACACAGATTGTTTGTAGGGGCGATTCATGTACGCCAAGGCCGTTTCCGAAGGGTATCGCCCCTACGATGTGTTCTATGCAACCAAGAACCGCTATAAGCATTCTTTGAGCGCGAAGCGAGTAGTATTGTCTGTTGTTTGCGATCGCTTAAATTCATAACTCATACGGTTGGATGGCAAAATCTCCCAGTGTTACCGTAAAACTTTTTTGCTCTCCCGACGCCACAAAATTAATAATGACCTCACAGGCAACAGCAACGGTTAGCATCACGAGATTTCTGGCTAATGGGTAGTCGCAGACATCGTCATTGGCAGGTGAGGGGACGCGATAGCGATCGTTCCAAATGATTTCAGCGTAATCACTTGCCAGTCCTACATGCAGACAGGGTAACGGGGTGTCTTGACAATAGTCTTTCACGGCTTGACGCGCCACGCTGTTATCAAAGGTATCAATCACCAAGTTAGTGCCGCGTAACAGTTGCGCGGCGTTAGCTGTTGTTAAATCTTTAGAGCGTGCGTCTACGGTTACCCCTAAAGCCCGATAAAGGGAATTGGCTAGGATTTTTGCTTTGTAGGCTCCAATATCGGATTTGTAATAGGGTTGAGTGGAGAGATTGCGTTCTTCAATGCGATCGCGATCGATGACGATCAGCTTAGCAAAGCCAGAACGCGCCAAATTTTCTGTGATATTTGCTCCTAATGCACCAGCACCGCACACAGTTATCGGAAACTCTCCGATCTTTGCCATTAGAGCAGGGGTTCTGTACAGTTGCTCGTGAAAAAAGATAGTCATAAAAATAAGCTCTCAGCTCTCTTCCCGTTATGGTAGAAACCTCGTCAGCCGATTTGGATAATAGGTAGCTTCCCCTATTCCCAATTCCCACAAACCAAAGTCATCGTTTGATGGCTATGCGCCCCTATAATCGGGTGTATCACACACAATTGAACCGCCTACAATTCAAAAATCCCAATTATCTCGCGCTTCGATCACACCCACCAGGGATTGTAAGTCGAAATTCCGATCGTATCCACTCAGGCAGATTCCGGAACTGATAACGGTGAGGTCAGTTTTGGAAATTGCAGAGGTATGATACTCGCCATTGCGAGTTGTCCACTCGATTTGCCAAAAATCTCCGCGATCGCGAAATTCCCGCAACTCGCCACCTCCCATTTGTAGCGCATCCCGCAGCCGCCGTTCATCATTTCTTTCCCTCTGCCGATTGTTTCTACTGGGTTGCTCAGTGCGCTCTCGTTCTCGTTGCCCCCGCCTTTGCTGCCGTTGTTCTCGTTCCTCGCGTTGGTGCCGCAATCTCCGCTGATACTCGTCTGTCTGCTGCAAGGCAAGCTCATAAACGACTTGCATTTCCGGCGTCATTCCCGCAAAGCGGACAGTTTCAGGCATGGTAACCTGTCTAAGCTGTTCTCTCATCAATTCTGCTGGCTGCGGTTCCGCACGGCGATCGATTTCATCAAACCACCAAGCACTACCATCAAAGCGAGCAATAATTGGCTCAAAGGCAGCCGCTTCTGTTACCAAATGCACTGGCACTGGCTTAGCATTACCCAAGCGCTGTTGCATATCAGACTCGTTTACCGGATAAGCCAGCCAGGTTTGCCCCCGCAACCGATGTGCCAAGCGCAAGCGTAAGGGTTTGAGCAGCTTGAGGTATTCTGCCAGTTGGGGCAAGCTCGGTTCATCCACTACCTCGGCTGTTTTCTCATCCACTGGCCCAAAGATGCCCCATCCCTCAAACTCTTGAGGTTGGGGAGTAAAGGTATAAATGATATTGGCGACAGATGTCCGCACCCGCCCGCCACGCACGCAGGGTGCAAGGAACTGAGTGTCGCGCAACTGAGATTCTTGGGCGGCAATTTGGTTGAGGAGGTTGCGGATATCTGCCATGATGCTTTTTTAAATGCGAACAAATAAGAGAATCGTCAACTTTTTACTTGGACTCGGAATTTGTTGAGTCTGAGGACTTAGAGGCTTCTGATTCTTTCATCGCGCTCACCATTTGTTCTCGCAACCCAGCTATTTGGTCGATCGTCATTTTCTCCAACGCTCCTGCTTCCATTGCTCCCATCCAGCGCATCATCGAGGACATAAATAGCTCTTTGAGGTAGGCAAACGAGAAGCTATCTGTCAGTTCAGCTAGGTGAGTTATGGCAGAATCAGACAAGCGCATGCCATCTTTGAGCGTGTTATTCCATAATTTGATGTATGCGTAACGCTCCGATCGATCGGGCAACTCGAAGTGATACTTGCGGTCAAAACGACTGGGGCGATCGAGAATTGCTGGATCTAAGCGATCGGGATGATTCGTCGTTGCGAGAGTCAAAATCCCCGCGTTAGAGGCAAAGCCATCCAGTTCATTCAAGAAGAACGAGCGATTCTCGTCATTAATCAGGGAATCTAAATCCTCTAATACCAGAATACAAGGTGCTGACTGCCGTGCTTTCTGGAACACTTGACGGATGTTTTCACTTTCATTGTCATAGCGAGCCTTGAAGCTTTTAACGTACAGGCAAGGTCGCTGCATTTTATTAATCAGGGCTTTTAGAGTATGGGTTTTTCCATTACCAGGGGAGCCGATGAATAAAATGCCTCGCTTCCAGGGAACTCCGTAAGTTTCGTAAGTAGAGCGCGACGCAAAAAAGTTTGCCAAGTCGTCTTGAATTTCTTGTTTGAGAGTACCGCGCAAGATGAGGTTATCAAAGTTTGCGCCTTTAATCGCTTGAAACAGGCTCGGACTTTTACTCCAGTAACCTTCTTCAAAGACTAAAACCTCTTGCCGAATCTGCGCGTTCCACTCGCATACAGCCGTAAAGAAAGATTCTGCAATTTCTTTTCTATCAGCGAGAATCCAATAGTACTGAACGCTCTGCCACTCTTCTCGCCAGCTCATAACCAGTACATCGAGTGTCTGTCCCTGCCATGCCACCTCAAACCAGGCATTTACAGCGCCTTGGTGGATGTGGTGCTCCATGCCATCCCAGCTGGTTGCAATTTGGTTATGAACAGAGGCTTTCTCTTCAATCGTGCATTTCTGGACATGGGCATAGGCTTCCAGATTAAACGAGCAATCCCTACCCTCAACTAGGGCTTTATCGGGATAGAGCGCTGCTAATTGCTGGCTAACGTTGTAAGCAATGGCAGTAGTGGGAAGGCTCAATGCCTCTCTCATTAGCTTTTTGATTTTCACGCGGTAAGCCGTCTCCTGGTTGTCTGCTTGAGGTTACTCGTCGAGGATACGATCTCTACACACTAGTCGGGACAAATTTCGGATATCACTCAATTTTTGGCAAATGCGATCGCATTGCTGAGTTTGGGTCTGTCTTTTTGCGGAATGCTAGGGATATTGGCTGAAGTTAAGTTTTGCTACTAACCCTGACCATGCATCAACCATGCAAAAACTTCACAAGCAAAGTAATCAGCCTCAAAATTTCACGATCGGGCTATTTCTTAAGAAAAGTAAAGTTAATCAAATTAATCGATCGTCATCTTCGCTTAGTGTGACAGAACTGTTATATAATTTATTTCTCTCAATACAACTTATTTATTCCTAAAAGTAGAAGTAGCAGGAGACAAAAGCGACTAATTTTTAAATTAGAGCTTTTTCAGCTAAGAAATCGGTTGGAGTATCCTGAGCTGAGCGAATGCTAGTAGTGTGCGGCAATTTTTTTACGGTCGGCTTTTATCGGTGTAGGAGCTAAGGGGTAATGCTCCCATACCACAGCCTCTAAGCTAAGATACATCTCTGTTGCATATCCTGGAGATCGGAAAAAACTCTCAATCTTTCTGCCTTATGTTCTTTACTCGATCTTCTCCCCTATTCAACTGAAATGTGCCGCAGCTTATGCTTGTCAAAATCCTTTTAGGACACTGAATCAATTCTTAATAAATTCGAGTTTTAGTAAGGAGTTAAAGTAGCATGCTGTTTCATGTCTTCTGTGACTTTGCCGATGGCTCATCCAGATACCTACACCTCAAAGTATCTTCTATGAAAGAGGCTCATCGGCGAGCCAAGCAAGACTACTATGCCTCACAAGTACTTTGGATTATTAGTAGCATCGACCCCTTTTGTAGGTCGTTAGGATTGGAGTATACTCCACTGACTTCTTCAGAGAAGGGTAGCGAGCAAGCCGCCTGAATCTTAGGAACGCGTGCTAAAGACTTATCGTCATGGCTACAGCGAATTTTCTGTTTCTGGCAGAACTCAATGACTTTTTGCCACCGATCAAACGACGGATAAGTTTTACCCATGACTTTAAAGAACGGGCATCGATTAAGGATATGATCGAGTCATTGGGCGTGCCTCATCCAGAAGTCGATTCGATCGTGGTCAATGGAGAACCCGTCGCTTTTTCCTATCTCGTTCAAGATTGCGATCGCATTGAAGTTTATCCTATTTCTGCATCAGGAGAGGTCGCGTCCCCTGTTTCTGTGCGACCGCCAGCACTTAGTATCTATCGCTTCGTGCTAGATGTTCATTTAGGAAAATTAGCAGCATCCCTGAGGCTTTTGGGCTTCGATACGTTGTATCGCAACGACTATGAAGATGAAGAGTTAGCGCAGATTTCCGCTTCCCAACAACGAATTCTCTTGACTCGCGACAAAGGTTTGTTGATGCGGAGTATGGTCACCTATGGCTATTACGTCAGACATACTAATCCTGAACAGCAGGTCGTAGAAGTGTTGCGACGCTTCGATTTGTTCGAGTCAGTCAAACCGTTCCAACGGTGTATTCGTTGTAATGGTTTATTGAAACCCGTGTCTAAAGAATCTATTCTCGATCGCCTGCCACAAAAAACTCAACTCTCAATTAACGAATTTCATAGCTGCAAGTCCTGCGATCAGATTTACTGGAAAGGGTCTCACTACGAACGGATGCTCAAGTTTATTGAAGGAGTGATGAATTCTCGCGAGTCAGTTTAAAAAGATGTAAGACGAAGATTAAACGGCTGGCACTATCCCAACAACGCGCGACCACGCTCCGCTACCACGCTTGACCTTAATTGGAAAGCACAAAACAGTACTACCAACAGACGGCAACTTATCCAAATTAGTGAGCTTTTCAATTTGGCTGTACTTTCTTTTTATTCCGGCAAAATGCGCGGGCCAGAGTCGCTCTGGATCTTGAAAGGTTGCCCACTCATCGCCAATGACCGGATAGGGTCGATCTAAGCTCCAAGCATCTGTGCCAATTACTCGTACACCTCGATCGGTTAAATAAAGAATAGCCTCTTCTCCAAGCCCACATCCGTAGCTAAAGAATTCTTCTGTTCCCCAAACTGAATCAGCCCCGGTACGAAAGAGAACTATTTCGCCTGGTGCGATTTTGTGATTTAAATTTTTAAGGCGATCCTCAATCTCTCGCTGTGTAACTAAATACCCCGTGGGTAGGTCTGACACATCTAAAACAACTGCTTTGCTAGCAAACCAGTGCAACGGTATTTCATCAATTGTCCAAGCGGCTTCTCCCTCAGAAGTCGGAGCATAGTGCCAAGGTGCATCAAGATGTGTACTTGCGTGGGTTGAAGCTTCGACAATCTCACCTGCAAAACCTAATCCAGTAGGAAGGGCAGTCGGTGGAATACCAAACATAAATTCCCACATTTCGGCGCATTCTGCATGAGAAATATGCTGTACACGAGGTGGAGTTGGTTCACTCGTGGTCGGTTCAAGAGGACGACTCAGATCAACTAGTTGAACTCGCTGCCCCAAAAGCTCAACAGTTTCTCCATTGTCCAAGATAGGTTACTCCTTGCTAATTTAACGTTGAGAGTCCTTACAGGGAGTAGAGATATGAAGAGGGAGTGGAGGTGTTGTTGCTCCATTCCCCACTCTCCAACCTTTAATACTCAGGTACCGATGGATCGATTTCCTTACTCCAAGCGGTAATTCCGCCTTTGACGTTGATACCTTCAATCCCTGAATCTTTCAGGATTCCCAACGCCTTTGCCGATCGCCCACCCATCTTACAATGGGCAATTAATCGGTGACCGTTGAGCAGTGACTTGACTTTTTCAACACCCGGTCCCTGTTCAATATCCGGCAATGGCACGAGAACTGCACCTGGAATCTTAGCAATTTCGTACTCGTTGGGATTGCGAACATCTAGCAGGAGAAAATCGTCCTTACCGCTATCGAGCAGTTGCTTGAGTTCCTGCACCGTCATCTCTTGCATTTCCATCTGCCGCTTCGCCTCCTCTTCTTTTGCTTGGGTGACGCCACAGAAAAATTCGTAGTCAATCAATTTTTCGATTACTGGTCGTTCTGGGTTGGGACGCAGCTTCAGTTCGCGGAACGTCATGTTTAGAGCGTTGTACAGCAGCAAACGCCCGCTCAAGGTTGTTCCTTGACCGAGGATAATTTTGACCGTTTCCGTTGCCTGAATCACGCCAATAATCCCTGGCAAAATCCCCAGAACACCGCCTTCCGCACAGGAAGGTACCATTCCTGGTGGTGGAGGTTCGGGGTACAAGTCGCGGTAGTTCGGGCCGCCTTCGTAGTTAAATACGGTTGCCTGACCTTCAAAGCGGAAGATTGAGCCGTAGACGTTGGGCTTATTGAGTAGCACGCAGGCGTCGTTGACTAAGTAGCGGGTGGGGAAGTTATCGGTGCCATCCACCACAATGTCGTAAGGCTCAACAATATCTAGAGCATTTTCTGAGCTTAGGCGGGTTTCGTAGAGGTCAACCTGACAGTTGGGGTTGATTTCAAGAATTCGGTCTTTAGCAGACTGAATTTTTGGCTTACCCACCCAAGATGTACCGTGAATCACCTGACGTTGCAGGTTAGAGCTATCGACGATATCAAAATCGACGATACCAATACGTCCCACTCCTGCTGCGGCCAGATACAACAACAGAGGCGAACCGAGTCCACCCGTCCCGATGCAGAGCACACTGGCGGCTTTGAGGCGTTTTTGTCCTTCCAGCCCAACTTCGGGTAGGATAAGGTGTCGAGAGTAGCGTTCGTATTCTTCTTTTGTCAGCTGGATTTCATCCAGATTGGGATTGAGCATTTCACTCGCTAGTAGTGCAGAGAAGATAAGACTTATATCTTATCTAAAAGCTTATTGTCTTGTTGTCTGCGTCAACTTTAATAAAAGTTTTCACTTTAGCTGGGGCGAGACAATAGACCTCTTGCCTAAATCCGAGGAGGGCGAAGCATTTGCGCTCGAATTTATTGGTGAAATCAGGGTTTTCATCCGCAAATGCTTCGCCCCTACAGCTAAAATCGGCTTTTGCAAGAGGTCTAATAACCGCTTGCTGCAAATACTCAGGAAATGGTAAGAAGTTCTTCGGCTTGAAACTGATGCTCGTCATCAAGACTCCAACTCTTGAAGTCGCAGGCTTTTCCCTGTTGAACGGAAATAATCACATAAGAGTACTGTTGCCAAGCGATCGCGCGATCGAATTCTGACGGAATAGCGGGATGGTCAGTGTGAGAGTGGTAGATGCCGATAATATTGAGATTGCGATCGCGTGCGTCTTTTTGCGCCTTGAGCATCGCTTCCGGTGCGATCGAGTATCGGGTGCGCTTGGTCGTATCGAGCTGCGCTGAACCTTCAACCGCTTGAAACGCCTCAACGGCTTCCGCATCCCAGCTATTCTCCGTTAGCAAAACCTCAATCAGAATTTTCTCGTCATCGCTAAGCTGACCCAAGAGTAAACCGCAGCACTCCTCAGGATACGTGCTTTCTGCATGGGTTTGCATGGCTTGGAGATGATGGGAGTGAAGTTTAAGTATTGCCAATGTTGGTTCCTACGTGAATCTCGTTTTTTGTCCGTCGTCAGTCAGTAGGCAGTAAATCTCTTGCAAAAGTCGATTTTCGCCCCCCTAGCCCCCCAATTCTGGGAGGAATTGGAATTCAAAGTCCCCCAATGCAAGGGGGATGCGAGGGGGCTTTCCAGGATTTATGCAAGAGGTCTACTAGTTAGTAGCAACGGACAACTGACCACTGACAAAAGTCTAAATTTATATTGTGCAGTTTAGATGCTCGGGCAGCTTATGACAAAACTATTCTGCGACCTCCGCTTTCATCTTGATCCGAGTAGGAGCTTGCCGTCTGCCATTGGTAGGAGGAGTAGATGACTTCGGAGTGGGTGACTTCCCATTTGTTGCATTACCCCTCACTAACTGCTGAAACTGTCTATCCTTAACGATCGCTTCAAAATCTGGATCGGTTTTTGCTTCAGCGCGATAGTTGGGATTGAGCTTAATCGCTTGCTCTAGGCTTTCCACGGCTAATTTCGCCTGACCCTGGAACGCATAACAGACGGCTTTGTTGTAATAAGCCTTGGCAAAGTCGGGTTGAATGGCTAAAGCGCGATCGAAGCTCTTGAGTGCCTCTTCATCTCGCTCTAGATTAATCAACATGTCACCTCTGTAGTTCCAGGCTTTGTAAGAGTCAGGCTTGAGTTCGATTACCTTATCGAAGGATGCCACTGCATCTTCGTAGCGTTCTAATGTGCCTAACGCCAGACCTCGATTTTGCCATGCTACGGCATCATCGGGTTGAGCTTGAACGGCGCGATCGAATGATTTAAACGCCTCTTCATGCTGTTGCAATGTCCCTAGCGCTACCCCGCGATTGACCCAAGCTTCGTGATAATCGGCTTTGAGTTCGATCGCTTTGTCAAACGACGCGATCGCATCCTCATAGCGTCTCAATCTCCCTAAGGTCATACCTCGATTCAACCAAGCTCTGGCATCGTCTGGCTGCATCTGAACTACCTTGTTAAACACCGCCAGTGCTCCATCGTACCGCCGTAATTCTTTGAGAGCAAGACCACGATGGTACAAGCTTTCCCAGTCATCGGGTGTTAGTTCGAGTACTTTGTCAAACGACGCGATCGCATCTTCATACCGTTTTAACTCCCATTGCGCCAGCCCTCGTTGAGACCAAATCGTCGGGTTACTCGGTTGAAGGTCAAGGGCGCGATTGTAGTTAGCGATCGCATCTTCGTAGCGTGATTGAGAGGCTAGCTCGTTACCCCGATTAATATAATCTCCTGGGTCTGCAAATAACTGAGGATGATTCGCTTTGAGGCGATCGAGTTGTTCCGTGAGGGCTTGAACTTTTTCTAACACTTCGGAGATTGCCGATTGCGCGATCGCAGTTGGGGAAATCTCCGCCAATTGCTTTAAGATTTGCTCTTTCTGAGCTTGAGCATCCGAGACGACTTCCGACAGCTCATTTGCCAGCTTGCTCTCTAATTTTTCCAGATTCTCAAGAGTGAAATCTTTTCGAGACTGAACTTGGGACTGCAATTGACTCAATTGAGCTGCAATCTCAATTCCAGATTTCTCTAAAGTTTGTAGAGTTTGCTCTTGCTTTTGTTGAATTCCTGACTGCGAATTGGACGAGTGAGATGCAAACTCTGTCTCCTGCCTTTTCAAGTTTTGCAGAGTTTGAGCAAATTGCTCTTGAATCTGGGTTTGAAATTGCGAGATTTGAGCTGTAACTTCTGCCTGTAGTTGCTCTAAATTTTGTAGGGTTTGCTCTCTCTTTTCTTGAATTCCTGACTGCGAGTTGGACACCTGAGCGGCTAATTCCGTCTCTTGAACTTTCAAAATTTGCAGAGTCTGAGCAATTCGCTCTTGAATTTGTGACTGGAAGTTTGAGAATACAGTTGAAGCGTCTGTCTCTAATTTTTCTAAACGTTGTAGAGTTTGCTCTTGCTTTTGTCCAACTCCTGTTTGGAACGTTGAAGTTTGAGCAACGAACTCCGTCTCCTTGGTTTTCGCCTGTTCGAGAATCTGAGCCATCTGCTCTTGAATTTGCGATCGCGATTGCGACAGTTGAGCCGCTATCTCGCTACCTAATTCCTCCAACTCTTGAAGCGTTAACTCCTTCTGCTCGCGAGCTGTTTGTTCCGCTTCTGCCTTAATTTCAGCTAGCTGTGGTGAGAACTCTATTTCTAGCGTTCTTAAATTTTGCAGGATTCCATCTCGCTGCATTCCAGCTTCCAATTGAAGTTCAGAGAGTTGAGTGGCAAACTCAGTTTCTGATTGTTTCAGATTTTGCACGATGGCAGCTTTCTGTTCTTGCAAAGCGGATTGGAGTTCGGTCAACTTAGGCGTAAACTCAGCGCTTAGCGTTTCCAGGTTCTGGAGAATTAGATCTCGTTGCTGTTGAACATTGACCTGAAGTTCAGAGAGTTGAGCGGCAAACTCAATTTGCGATCGCTCTAGATTTTGGAGTACTGTCTCTTTGTGGGCTTGGACATCGGCTTGAATCGTAGAAAGCTCCGGTGCAAACTGAGCACTGAGTTCTTCTAAGTTTTGCAGGATGTAGCTCTTTTGCTGTTGCACATCTGAGTGCAGTTCGGAAAGTGCCGCCGCAAACACCCGTTCTGATTTTTCTAAATTCTGGAGGATGGCGTCTTTGTGCGCTTCCACATCAGCTCGGATTGCCGAAACCTCTGGAGCAAATTCAGCGCTTAATTCTTCTAGGCTGTGCAGAATTAGATTGCGTCGTTGTTGGACGTTCGTCTGGAGTTCGGACAGCGCAGCAGCAAACTCCGTCTCCGATTGTTTGAAGTTTTGTAATGTAAGCTCTTTTTGCCCTTGGACATCGGCTCGAATGGTTGAAAGTTCTGGGGCAAACTCAGCACTTAATTGTTCTAGAGTTTGAAGCACTGTCTGTTTGTGCGCTTGAACATCTGCCTGAATCGCAGAGAGTCCAGGAGCAAATTCAGCACTTAACCGTTCTAGACTTTCCAGGATTGAATCCCGTTGCTGTTGCACAGTGAGTTGGAGTTCGGACAGTTGAGCAGCAAACTCGGTGTGTGAGGCTTCTAAATTTTGCAGGACAGCCTCTTTGCGCGCTTCGACATCTGCCTGAATGGCAGAGAGTTCCGGAGCAAACTCTGTACTTAACTTTTCTAAGCTTTGTACGATCGAGTCTTTTTGTTGTTGAGCATCGGTATGCAGTTCAGACAGCCCTACAGTAAACTCGGTTTGCGATCGCTTCAAGTTTTCGAGGGCAGTCTCCTTCTGCGCTTGCACGTCTGTCTCAAGGGTAGAGAGTGCTGGAATAAATTCAGCGCTTAATTGTTCTAGAGTTTGAAGGATGGAATCTTTTTGTTGTTGGGCTTCGGCTTGCAGTTGGGATAGTCCCGCTGTAAAGTCTATCCCCGATCGCTCTAATACTTGTTTGGCAGTTTTGACCTGCGTTGCGACTTCCCTTAACGCCTCTTCCTTAGACTCAGACAGTTCCGAGACGAGCTGAGATAATGTTTCCCGATTGATGCCGAGTTCCTGGTGAAACTTATCGGCTTCGCGATCGAGTTCAGTTCCAAGCTTACCAGCGCTTTGCAGGACGCCTCGCACGTCTTGGTTAGCACGAGCAATCTCACCTTCCAAGTCTCCGACTTCCTTGAGGTGCGCTCTGACAATCGCGGCTACCTCTTGAATCACAGCTCGTCGCAATAGCCATAAAGCAACCAGTGCCGCAGCAAGTAGCAGCACCAAGGTTGCCAGCATCAGATTGAACAGCATCGTCGTCCGACTAAAAGCGCGATTGGCCTCAGCCTGAACATCCTCTCGCACTCGCTCGCGTTCTCGCAGCCGCTCCAGCTCTTGCTGAACCTGGGCTGAAATCGCTGGGTTAACCGTTGGTTCGGGCGAACTTTGTCGGGCGGGTTGGGCGCTGGCAATGCCAACAGACAGCAGGAAGGTCGAAAGGACGACACTGACTCGCGTCACTAGGGTGAAGATATCTTGATACATGTGCTTCATTTAGAACTCCCTTTGCCTGTCGGTCAGGTTTAGCGATCGCTGCCAAAAAGTGCTGTAAAACTTAGTGGCTATTAGTACTAGGATATTCCGACAAGGCGACTCATTGACGGACTTGACACTAAGCCGAATGTCACTGACTTGTCTAGCCTAGAAATAAATTTCCGGCTCAAAGCTCTAAATAGCTAAAGCTTACTGGGAAAGCCTTTCAACCCGTTTTAACGGGTTGCGAGCTTTTAGCCCGTGCCGCTAGCGCGGTAGCTCCGCTTCACGCGCAGCGTTCTGGGCAGGAGTACTTTAGTTCAGGGCTTAAGTCAGTGCCATTCACACTAAGCCCATTGTATAGACATGGGTTGATGGGGTTGAGGTTCATTGGCAGACATTTGCAGAGAGGTTACCAACTTAAGCCGGGACACTTCGGTAAGGGGTAATAGGGCATGGGTAATGGGTATAGGACTTACGCATGAACAACATCTGTAGGGGCAATCCCCCCGTAGTTGCCCCGTTTTTACTGTTCTGACTGTTATGACAGTTGCCAAATCAACACACTTATTTCTCGGCATTTCCAAGAATTGAAGAAAGAAATTTGAGCTTTTTTTGGGTCGATTAAGTTTCTGGTTGAAGCGTTCCCTAGTTTTCCAGAATAGTTTTTTAGCTTGATTACAGAAGGAAGTATCAAGCTAAAAAAACAGGGCTACCCCAATGAATCCTCAAGACATTTACTCATTCTTGGCATTACTGACCTTTTCCTCTGTCATAGGAACCCCTACAATTGCACAAGCAGATAATCCTATCTGTAGTCCTATTAACTCAAACTGCGAACAATCTATTGCTACAGTATATAAAACTAACTATATCGAGCTGGTAAAAGGTAGCGGACCTGAAGTCTTCGCGATTCACAATGGGGAACGCAGATGGATTACAGATGCTAAAACGTTTAGCACCTATGGATTTAGATATAGTGAAGTCAAGCAGGTATATGATACTGAAATCAATAACTACCCTGAAGGTAAACCTATTAGTCAAAATGGCACTTTATTAAAAGGTAGCGCTGCTGATATTTACATTGTGCTGGATGGAAACCGCCGACGAATTTCTCCACAGGCTTTCGCTAAATATCAGTTTCGCCAACAAGATGTTAATTTTGTCAATGATAGTCATTTACTCTCAATTCCCGAAGGACCAGCTTTTCCCTAGCCAAAGGCTAGCCTTTACACAGGAAATAGCTGAGGACGAGACTACTTGCATAAGTTCTTAGGCTCCCAGAGATAGATCTAGTTAAGCAGGCAATAACTCTTGATTGACGACGGGTGTTGGAGTTCAAACCTATGACTAGACCTCAGGAAAATTACGGACAGGCACAAGACAAAGCAAATCTTGCGTGGAGATACGCTCTCTTATTTACGCTGCTCGTAGTTTCAGGACCAACGCTTCATTACATCAACCAGTACCGACGAGGACATCCTCTCGACATCCATTACTTCTGGAGTGAATTATCACCGCAAGCATTTTTCGGGCAGGGTCTTTACAATGGACCGGGAGGGTCAGACTGGAAAATTGGTAAGCCACTGGCAACTACCTGGAATGCAGATAGTTTCCGCTCTCTGCCTGAATTAAGGACATTTGCTCTCCAACTGGTCAATCGCGATCGCACTTTAAATAATCTATCTCCTTTAGTTGAAGACCCTCTACTCTCCAAGGCTGCACAGCGCCATGCAGAGGACATGCTAAAGCGCCAATATTTCGATCATGTCTCTCCAGAGGGAAAAACGCCTCGCGATCGCTTTGTTGTCGTCGGTGGCAGCCCCTTTGCTGCAATTGGCGAAAACATTCTTCGGAGTAATGGGGAAGGTCTAGGGTTGACGTATAGAAAGGCTGAAGAGTCTCAACGAGGCTGGATGTATAGCAACGGACATCGAGCCAACCTCCTTACTCCTGAATTTACTCGATTTGGTTACGGCATTGTCAGTGCTGGAGGTCAAACCTATGCAGTGCAACTGTTTGCTGGAAATAATCCTAGAAATTAATCTTGCTAAAAAGGGACGAGAAAATAGCAGCCAGCTAAACCACTCCTACCATCAAGTACTCTGCATTTGGCTGGGTGACAGCTAATGGGACACCCTGTCGGGGTGTCCCTACGTAACGTAAAAGGACGCGATGTTAACCGTTGGATAAACTTTCTAGC
Source organism: Chroococcales cyanobacterium (assembly GCA_036703075.1). Taxonomy (GTDB): domain Bacteria; phylum Cyanobacteriota; class Cyanobacteriia; order Cyanobacteriales; family Coleofasciculaceae; genus DATNPC01. The sequence continues at coordinate 42 of DATNPT010000350.1, read as the reverse complement.
GAAAGAGGAACCATGTCCCCCGTTATGGTTAGCCCCAATAAC
>DATNPT010000344.1:0-7351 GCA_036703075.1 Chroococcales cyanobacterium | reverse complement strand
AGATAACTGGAAAAAGTCACGCCGCTTTATAGCTAAGTGGATTTATAAACGAGAAGCGCATTTAATCAAAGAAATGGAGGATAACTTGGCGACCACGGTACGAGAAGTTTGGAACCTCACGCAGCACGATGCCAAGTATTTTTCTAAGCTTCAGGGAGTAGGAAACGTGAGAGTATTTGCTTTACCTCCTGGGTTAGCAAAACTACCTGACAAAGCGATCGATAAAAGCTTTGATATTGGTATTATTGGTAGCTGGGCGTGGAAGGCGAATGAAGAAGCTCTGCAATGGTTTCTGCAAGAGGTTTATCCTCACTTACCCGATCGCATCTCCATTCATGTTGCCGGGAAAGGGGCCGAGTGGCTGACGGGGAAATACCCGAACATTCACTATCGGGGTTTTGTCCCCGATGCACAGGAGTTTATGGCACAAGCAAAAGTTGTGGCAATTCCTACCCTGAGTGGTGGCGGCATACAAATTAAAACGTTGGATGCTATTGCTTCGGGTTCGACGATTGTTGCAACTCCAGTAGCGATGCGTGGAATCTCTGAATACCCAAAAACAGTGCAAGTGGCGGAACATTCCGAAGAGTTTGCGAATCTTCTTCTGGGTGCGATTGCTTCTCCATCTCAGCAGCAAGCCTTCGATGAATCATTGGAGTGGTATCGTACTCGATGCGATCGATTTCTTGCTGATGTAGCCAGCGCCATTAGTCACGTTTGCACGCCGTCCTAGGAATAGTAGTTTATGAACGAACGAGTCACATGGCTACTTCCTGTCAAAAACGGGATGCCATATTTACCGGAAACATTGGCTTCAATTGAAGCGCAAACCTATCCGAATTGGGAAGTCCTAGCCTGGGATAACGGGTCTACAGATGGAACAGTAGAAGAGTTGCACAAATGGATACCGTCACGTTTACCAGGTCGAGTAATTACAGGGCAGCCTTTAGGCTTGGGCGGTTGTCGAGCGGCGATGGTCGAGCAGTGCGAGACAGAATTCTGCGCCATCATTGACGCCGACGATATCAACGTACCAGAGCGACTGGAAAAACAAGTTGCCTTTCTCCTTGCACATCCAGATGTGGCTGTTGTTGGCAGCAAAATGTATTGTGTGGATCGGCATGGAGTAAAGCAAGGACTGTTTCATTGGTTACCACTAGAGCATGATGATATCGTTCATTTCATGTTGCATAGTAATGGCATTGCTCAGCCCTCAGTTCTATTTCGGAGATCGGCAGTATTGCAAGCGGGAAATTATCGAGAAATGGGGCCAGATAATGTAGAAGATTACGATCTATGGCTTCGGGTGGCCATCTATCACAAGCTCGCCAATCTAGATGTGCCGTTGGTGTATTACCGGATACATGATAAGAGCACGACCCAAATGACAATTGCCCAAAATCGGTTAGCCCAAGTTACGGACGAACGGTTTTGTAAAAATGCACCGTTACTCTACGGCTGCTCGGAAAGCGATGCCAGATTGCTGCGCCAGAAAAAGCATCCCTATGCTCTATTCGTGCTTTTTCAGATAGCTCGACACTTACAGCGTACTCAAAACGGTAGGCTGATCGACAGACTGACCTCTAAATCTTTTCTAAGAGCTTGTAAAAACTTAATGCTTTCTAGAACTTAGCTTTTGTTTTGAATAGCCATTCAAAATTCCTTTGTCTTTAACAATTTGTAACAAATGGTTTACCATTAAGAAAATCTCTAGTAAAGAGTTTTTGCTCGCAACTACTTCAATGCTGAAATCCTAATGTTTTGACTAGACCAGCCGGTAGGAAATTTGGCAACTAGTAATCTAGGAGAAAATACATGAAGGTAGCCTATGTTACAGAGTATGATGCTGGAGACATCAGCAAGTGGTCGGGAACGGGATATTACATTACACAATCGCTGAAAACTCAAGGTTTATCTCTCGATTATCTCGGCCCTTTGGCAGAAAAATACTCATTATTCTTTAAAGGAAAACAGTTTTTTTATCAATATTTAATTGGAAAACGATACTGGCGAGATAGAGAGCCATTGATTTTAAAGCACTACGCTCAACAGGTGGCTAGCAAACTATCTACACTCAATCCCGATCTAATCTTGAGTCCAGGTACTGTTCCGATTGCTCACCTTGAGTGCGAGCAGCCAGTCGTCTTTTGGACAGATGCGACTTTTGCTGGATTGATAGATTTTTATTCAAAGTACAGCAACCTTTGTCAAGAAACTATTGAGAATGGCAATAAGATGGAAAAGCTGGCACTAGATAAATGTAAGCTAGCTATTTATGCATCGGACTGGGCTGCTCAAACAGCGATCGAGAATTATCAAGTCGATCCATCGAAAGTCAAAGTTGTTCCTTTCGGAGCTAATATCGAGTGCGCTCGAGTTTTTGATGACATCAAAACAATAGTAGACTCAAGACCATCGAACCAGTGTAATCTATTGTTTATAGGGGTTGAATGGTATAGAAAAGGTGGTGATATAGCTCTCAAAGTAGCTGAAGAACTCAACAAGCAGGGCTTACCGACAAAACTAACAATAGTTGGTTGTAACCCTATAACAGAGCTACCCCTTCCCGACTTTGTAACATCTCTAGGATTTGTGAGTAAAACGACCGAGGATGGATTGCGAACCATCCAAAAGTTACTAACTGAAGCTCACTTTTTAATTCTCCCTTCAAGAGCAGAGTGCTATGGGATAGTTCTTTGTGAAGCAAACTCCTTTGGAGTACCTTGTTTAGCAACAAATGTGGGCGGGATACCAACCATAATCAAAGATGATGTGAACGGAAAAATTTTTGCAAAAGAGGCTGAGATAGCGGATTATTGCACCTACATTGCCAGTCTATTTTCCAACTATTCTCTGTACAAGCGTTTAGCTTTATCGTCGTTTAATGAGTATCAATGTCGTCTCAATTGGTCGGTGGCTGGACAGACAGTAGAGAAGCTGTTAAAGGAGTTGGTCCTCGAACCTAGGTATGACAGAAAACTAACTACGTTAACCTCATAGCTACAGCCAATTGAACCTTTCAGCGCATCTAGATTTTCGCAGTTAATCAAACAATACATAAGGTGTCAGAACATGAAGGTATTAGTCACAGGTTCCAGCGGATTAATTGGCTCCGAAGCCGTTGAATACTACGATCGCGAAGGACATGATGTTATTGGGGTAGATAACAACATGCGGGCTGAGTTCTTTGGCCCTCAGGGCGATACTAACTGGAATCTCAGTCGATTAAAGAGCCTCACGAAAAATTTTGAATCCTACAATATTGATATTCGCGATCGCGAAAGCCTTTTTGAGCTATTCAAGTCTCATTCCTTTGATTTAATTATCCACTGTGCTGCTCAGCCATCCCACGATAAAGCTTGCCAGATTCCTCTCCTAGACTTTGAAGTGAATGCCTTAGGCACTGTCAATTTACTAGAAGCGACTCGGCAATTTTGTCCAGAGGCAGTTTTCATCCACATAAGCACCAACAAAGTTTATGGTGATGCGCCCAACGAAGTCCCGAGAGTTGAGTTAGAAAAGCGCTACGACTACGCGAACCCTGAGGACTACAACGGTATCTCTGAAGAGTGCCGAATTGACCGCTGCCTTCACTCCCTTTTTGGTGCTTCCAAAACAGCGGGCGATGTTGTTGCACAAGAATACGGGCGTTACTTTGGCATGAACGTCGGAATTTTCCGAGGGGGTTGCCTTACTGGGCCCTCCCACTCGGGAGTTGAATTGCACGGATTCCTTTCCTACTTAGTGAAAGTAGCGCTTGTTGGCGGTACCTACAAAATCTTTGGTTACAAGGGTAAGCAGGTGCGGGATAACATCCACAGCTATGACGTGATTCAAGCCTTTGAAGCTTTTCGCCGCAATCCCCGACCGGGAGAAGTGTATAACTTAGGCGGTGGTCGTGAAAACAGTATATCGATCCTAGAATCCTTTGACTTAATCGAGGAACTCACAGGTAAAAAAGTCAATTGGGTCTACGTCGATCAAAATCGCATTGGTGACCATATCTGCTATATCTCCGATCTACGCAAGCTTAAAGAACATTTCCCCGAATGGGGCATCACCCGGAGCTTAACGGATATTTTCCAGGAGATCGTTCAAGCAGAACAAGCACGTTTAGCTGTGGCAAAATGATGCAAGCTAGAGAGGTTGTGCCTCCAAACTTGAGCTGATAAAGTGGGGCAGCTTAGCCGAGTTGCCTCTACTTATACCATCTAATCAGCACTTATCTAGAACGCTATTTATGCAAAGACTCGATCGGGATACAGAGCTTGCTTCAGAGACTCAAACAGGTAGTAGCGATAAAATTATGCTGTTTGAACTCGATTACCGAGGTCACCACCCCGGCTATGTTCAGCATTTAATTCGATATTGGTGCGAGCAGGAATTGCCTGGGCATTTGGATATCCTCGTGTCACCTAAATTTATGCAGCTCCACTCCAATATTGTAGATATGGCGTTAGGCTGCAAGCAGAAAAATATCAACTTTGTAGCGATTACCCAAGAAGAAGAAGCGAAACTTTTTGAGAGTGCAAAATTAGCTAATTCATTCACAGGTCGTATTGTACGTGCCTTTCAGGAGTGGGATTTGCTTCGCAAATATGCCGTCTCCCTAGGAACTACCCAGTGTCTGATTATGTACCTGGATACAGTATTCTTACGGCTAGCGTTTGGAGCAAAACTTCCCTGCCCCTTTTCTTGCATTTATTTTAGACCCGTATTTCACTACAGCAACTTTGCCAATTATGTCCCTTCGCGAAGAGAGGGGATTTGGCAATTACGGGACAAGGTTTGCTTAGCTCGTCTTCTCCAAAACCCTAAACTGAAAACGCTTTTCTGCCTCGATCCAGTAGCAGTAGAACAGATTAATAAAATTGACAAAAAGGCGAGAGCCGTATACATGCCCGATCCCGTACAAATATACGATCGCGCGGAACCTCAGCTAGAAGAACTCAGGAAGAGTTTGGGCATTGATGCTGGTAGGCAAGTATTTCTCTTATTTGGGGAACTGACGGCACGTAAAGGGATTTATGAGATATTAGATGCCGTTCAGTTGTTACCGCCTGAGCTGAGTCAGAAACTCTGCCTTTTACTGATCGGCCCTCTAGGCAGAGAAGAAAAAGAACTGGTTCAAGCTCGGATTGCAGAGATTGCGAAATCTCTACCGGTTCAAATTATCGGTCGTCACGAGTTCGTCACCGATCGCGACGTTCAACCCTATTTCCAGATTGCAGATGTCATCCTCGCCCCTTACCAGCGCCATATCGGGATGAGTGCGATCTTAGTACGTGCCGCTGCTGCACAGAAACCCGTTTTATCTTCAGATTTTGGATTGATGGGAGAAGTCACTCGCCGCAATGAGTTGGGTTTAGCGGTTGACTCGACAGCCCCGGAGGAAATTGCTAAAGGCTTCAGTCGTTTTCTGCTAGAATCTCCACAAACTTTGTGCGATCGCGTCCAGATGAAGCAGTTTGCCGAGAAAAACAATGCCGAGCAATATACAAAAACCATCTTCCATCATTTACAAAGTCAGTAATCCTCGGTGATTGCCTATAAAAGACCAGCAAGACTATTCAAAACTTTATAAGTAACTCGTATCAAGATGAGAAAGTTTGATGAAGTAACTCTCCTGCAAACAAGATTCCATAAATTAACCGTTACTGACTTAATCGATTACGTCGTAGAAGCGGCAAAACTAGAAAAAAAAACAACCGTGGGCAATGTCAACGTCCGAGCGATGAACTTTGCCTGTGAGTTCCCTTGGTACCGAGAGTTCTTAAACAACTGCGAGCTAGTGTTTTGTGATGGCTTTGGGGTTTTATTGGGAGCAAAGCTACAGGGATATGCTCTGGAATCTGTACATCGCATGACCTGTCCAGACTACATAGAAAACTTAGCCCTAGCCTGTGCCAAGCAAGATGTTTCTTTGTTCCTACTGGCGGGTAAGCCCGGTGTCGTAGACCAAGCGATCGCGAAGCTAACAGCGATCGCACCAAATTTGAAAATACAAGGACATCATGGTTATTTTGAAAAGTCAGGAGAGGAAAACGATGCGGTGATCGATAAGATTAATGGATTCAAGCCAGGAATCTTGTATATCGGTTTTGGCATGCCCATACAGGAACGTTGGATTTTGGATAATATTAGTCGAATAGAAGCCCGCGTGTTCTTACCTCTGGGTGCATGCCTGGATTTTTACACCGGCAATGTCTATCGAGGTCCGCGTTGGATGACTGACCGTGGACTTGAATGGTTAACGCGGCTGTTTACCGAGCCACAGCGCTTATGGGAACGCTATGTTGTTGGTAATCCTTTATTCTTCTATCGCATTCTCAGACAACAGATTACCCAAAAAACAAGAGCAAGACTATAACTCCTAGCTAGCAAAAATTTACATGACAAACAGGCTCCGAAACTAAGCAAACAGCAGTTTGGCAATGCCTCATTTGGCCTATGAAACACTTAGCCTTCCATCGCATTACTGTAAACCAATTGAGAGGAAAGCTTGGTGGCTAAATATCGAACACGGCTCGGACGACGTACCTTTTTATCAGGCTTAGCAGCTACGGCGACTAGTTGTGCGATCGCCAATCAACCTAGGCAGTTGAATGACAACGTTCAAGCGCTGCGTGATGAAAAGAGAGATTTTGCTGTAGTTGGGGATGCTCCTCTACGCGATCGCGCTGCTGCCAAAGGCTTGCTCTACGGAGCAGCAACGGGCTCGCAGATATTATCTTCCGACTCAGCGTTTGCCGAGAGCTTCGCCAAAGAGTGCGCGATTCTTGTACCAGAAAATGAACTAAAGTGGTCAGTACTTCGCCCTAGTCCAGATCGTTTTGACTTTAGTCAAGCTGATGCGCTCCTTAGTTTTGCTCGCTCTCACAAGATGCTTTTTCGGGGGCATACCTTAGTCTGGGGGCAAGACTTCGGTGACTTCGGCCCTAAATGGCTTAGGGAAACGGTTAACAGCAAAAATGCCGAACAAGTACTAATTAACCACGTTAAAACAGTTGTAGGGCATTACGCGGGTCAGATGCACTCCTGGGATGTCGTCAATGAGGTCTTCGATCCCAGACACGGACGGGCTGACGGTTTAGCGAATACGTCGTGGCTGAAATTTTTAGGTCTAAACTACATTGACCTGGCCTTTCGCACGGCAGCACAAGCAGATCCTAAAGCATTGCTAGTTTTAAATTTCACTGAGTATGACCTAGGGGAGAATGAGGGACAGCGAGAGGCCAGGAAAGTTGGCGTCCTCAAACTGTTAGAGCGATTGAAGGCTCAAGGCACTCCCGTGCAGGCTCTTGGCATACAAGGTCACTTGGAGGGAATTACAACCCACTTTAACCCCCGT
>DATNPT010000343.1:0-4788 GCA_036703075.1 Chroococcales cyanobacterium | reverse complement strand
GAGTGACCGATATTTCCACTAATCGCAGTCCCGGAATGAATGCCAATACCAATCCGAATCGGTTTTTTATTTTCCACTATGCGACGAGCATTAAAGTCTGCTAAATTCGATCGCATTTCTAATGCAGTTTGCACAGCCCTCCAAGCATGGTCTTCCAACTGTGCGGGAGAGCGAAATACTGCCATAATCGCATCCCCAATGTACTTATCCAGCGTACCTTTATGGGTAAAAATCGGCTCTGCCATCCGCCCGAAATACTCGTTGAGCATGCTCACCACTTCTTCCGGTTCCATCGTTTCCACTAAGTTGGTGTAACCCCGAATATCGGAGAAGAGAACCGAAACTTCTGCCGCGTCGCCTCCCAACTTCGCCTCTCCAGTAGACAGCAGTTGTTCTGCCAACTCCTGCGTCATGTAGCGGTACATCGTACTCTTGATGCGTTTTTCATCGCTGACATCATCCATCACCACCAACGCGCCGTAGACATTGGAGGCATCTGCGGCATCTGCGATCGAATTAATTGATAAATCGACGCTATTCGACTCTGCGCCTGCACGCGATAACAATGTTTGGTCGGGGTAAAATTGCTGCCGTGCTTTTTCATCAGGCGCGGCTAAAGCGGCCTGCACCCAGTTAGCGAAGTCCCCTTCTTTGAGCTGAATTACCTCTAATATTGACCTACCTTCTAACGTGTCGCGATCGCTTAAACCTAACAATCGCTTGGCACTGGGATTTGCAGCGATAATTTCACCGGATGCATTCGTCGAGAGTACCCCATTAGTAAGCGATCGCAAAATATCTCGCTGCATCTGCTCTTGTTGCTGAATCTGAGCATACTGGTGCTGAATTGTCTCGTACTGTTGCTTCACGGTTTCAAACAGTTTGGCATTTTGAATCGCCACGCCAGCTTGAATATTAAACGCTTGCATGAATTCCTGATCGCCGAGTCTAAAACTTGCCTTCCAGCACTCTGGCGCATTGGGCCAATCTTTTGGATTGTACGGCGCAAACTCCCCCGCCTTCTTTTTGTTCAGCAATTGAGTCACGCCAATTAACTTGCCATCGGCATTAAAAATTGGCATACACAATAAGCTACAAGTGCGATATTCGTTGGACTGGTCAGATGCTTTAGAAGTAGCCGCATCGGGATGATTATACAGGTCAAATGGAATATTCAAGGGCCGACCTGTTTGGGCCACTTTACCCACAAACCCCACTCCCATCGGCACTCGTCGTTCTTTAAACGAACCATCTGACTGCTGAATTTTTGCCCACAACTCATTCGTCTGGTCATCCAATAACCATAGCGTGCTGCGATCGGCATTCATCAGTTTTTTCGCTTCATCCATTACCCGCTTAAGAGTTTCTTCTAAATTCAAACTACTCGATGCAAGCGATCGCGTTGCTTCTAACAGTGCCTCAGCCGCACGCTGTTTTTGCATTGCCACATAAAACGAGCGAGAACTTTCTAAAATGAGGCGAATTAGAGGAGAAAATTCCTCGAACAGGATTTCATCGTCCTCGGTAAATCCCCGCCGATCGATCCGTTCGCTTAAGGGTTTGCCATAGAAATAATCGGGTTGTAACTTATTGAGCAACTGCACAACCGCTACCAAATCTCCCTGCTCGTTCAACAGGGGAAGCGTCAGCATACTATAGGTGCGATATCCCGTCCGTTTGTCTGATTCCTTGGCAGCGCTAGAGCGGCAGTCATTATAAAAGTCAAAGGGAATATTGATAACTTGTTTCGTCGTAGCGACTTCTCCAGCAATGCCGCGATCGAGCGGAATGCGAATTTCTAATGAGCCATTGCCATCATCTTTCGCCACAATTGACCAAAGTTCATTTTGTTCCTCATCCAGCAAAAAAATCGAAGTTCGGTCGGCTGACAACAATTCGCCTACTTTCAAGGTAACGGCGCTGAGCATCTCATTAAAAAACTTTTCAAATTCCAGGTTTTCAAAGCTCAGCATTGATAGAGTTTGGTAGACAACACGAAGTTTGTTTTCTACCTGATTCATCTTTCTTTTAAAGTTTCTGGGATTGAGAGGAGCTAAAACCTCAGAAAAATTAAGGGTTCGGGGTGCTAATACGGTAGATGACATAGTTTTCATGTTGCGACCAATCTCTTACAATAAACACAATTAAAACTTGCTAACCGTGAAATTAGAATAACCTTCTTCTCTTCCCCCAGAGCTGACTGTCAATCGCAGAGGAAAGAGGGAGGATTGGTGATGGAGTGATGAAAAAACTTGCAGGAGGTAATCTTATATGGGAAGAGAGGTACTAACTATAAGTTTCAACGTAAAGGTATTGGCTTATGTCAGGAACTCTGATTTTTCTCTGGACACAGTAAACTACATCTGAAGTTGGCTCATTCCGGATTCCCGAACCGGCTTTTAGGAAAAAGCCGCTCTTGGTTCTGGCGTGTATGTTCGAGTATAGAAAAGAAAAAAGCGTTTTAAAACCTAAAAATTCGTGGACTGAATCCAGAATATTCGGGAGTTTTAGGTAAGAGAATAGAAAAATTCAAAAAATTCAAAAAATTCGTGTTATCGTAATCGAAAAAGACTGATACAGGCGTGCTTGATGACCGATCCAAAAGTCTTAGAACTCGTACAACGGGCGGATAGGTGGACTGTCCGAAAGACAGGGAAAGGTCTAGCTGAGGTGCAAAAGGCTATCCTCGAACAGGCGCTAGAAGGTCAGAGACTCAAGGATATTCAGGTTTCTGGCTATAGCCCCAGCACAGTGAAGCAAGAAATTGCGCCAAAGCTGTGGAAGTTGTTATCAGAGGTGACTGAGCAACAAGTCCGGATTAGAACTGTACGGTTAGTTTTAGAGAAATTGCCCGAACAAATCCCGACTCAGTCATCCTTCATGAGCGAAAAGCGATCGCGCGATCGCTCTGGAACCATCACTCCTGAATTGGAACTACCAGGGGGCCAAGTACCTCTAGATTCCCCCTTCTATGTTAAGCGTCCTGCGGTTGAATCTGACGCTTACAAGGAAATTAGCAAGCCGGGAAGTCTAATTCGGATTAAAGCCCCCAAGCAAATGGGTAAAACCTCGCTACTGGGGAGATTGCTGCATCAAGCTGAGCAGCAGGGTTCTCGATCTGTGGTACTAAACTTTCAAGATTCAGCAGAGAGTAGAGTTTTCGCCAACCTAGATGTATTCTTGCAGTGGTTTTGCGCGACTGTCACCAATGCTCTACGGCTGCCTATTGAGCTAGATAGCCACTGGAGCGAGTTTTTGAGTAGTAAAACCAACTGCACGAATTACTTTGAAGAGTATCTTTTGCCAGCCATTGGTGCTCCGTTGGCGCTGGGATTAGATGCCGTTGACGAAATTTTTCCCCACGAGAAAGTTGCGGAGGATTTCTTTCCCTTACTACGAGCTTGGCATGAGAATGGCAAGCAAAGCGAAATCTGGAAAAACTTTCGGCAAGTTATCGTGCATGGCACAGAAGTTTATATTCCCTTAAGTAACGACCAATCGCCGTTTAACGTAGGGCTACCTGTTGAGTTATCGGAGTTTGACGCCACTCAGGTTCAAGATTTAGCAACGCGACATGGCATCAATTTCACCTCAACTGCGATTGAGCAACTGATGTCGATGGTGGGAGGACATCCTCATCTAGTAAGACTCGCGCTTTATAAAATTGCTCGCCAAGATATCACGCTCGATCGAATTCTTAACGATGCTCCTCTAGCAACGGGAATCTATGCTGACTATTTGCGATCGCACTTGTGGCACTTGGAACAGTATCCAGAGTTAGCTAAAGCGTTAAAACAAGTGGTAGAAGCAGATGCTCCCGTTGAGCTCAAGTCAGCGCTGGCGTTTAAGTTAAATAGTATGGGACTGGTACATCGCCAGGGTGACTATGTCACAGTTCGGAACAATTTGTACCGTCAGTATTTTCGCGATCGGCTTGAATCCCTCGTCATAGATACTCAAACGCCGGAACAGTCCAGATTGTCCTTTCCAGAACTAGCAGGAGAGTCCGATCTTGGAGAAAACGTCCTGGCTGCGATCGTGTTCACTGATGTTAAAGACTCAACCCAAAAACAGCAAAAAAACCAAAAGTCTACTTTAGCGGCAATTCGTCGCGACCAACAGCTCATGACCCAATTGTGCGAACAATTTGAAGGGCGAGCGATCAAATCTGTCGGGGATGGGTTATTGATGTACTTTGTGAGTGCCGTTCAAGCCGTTAAGTGCACTCAAGCCATTCAACACACTCTCGCTGTGGCGGCTCCTGAACAGTTTGAAGACGAAGATGACTTGGTAGAATCTCAGGCTGAAGTGATTCTACAGCATCGGATTGGCATTCACTTGGCAGATGTTTATTTCAATGGCATTGATGTGGTTGGAGATGGTGTAAATATTGCGTCTCGCCTCCAAGCTGAAGCTGAACCCGGAGGAATTTGTATCTCCTGGATTGTGTATGAAGCGGTCAAAACTCACTTGCAGTTGAATGTCATCCATATCGAACAGCGGAGTTTAAAAGGGATTTCAGACCCTATGTTGTTGTACCAGATTGCGCCTTAAGGAGTGAACAGTGATGCCAATGCTCAATCAACCACTAAGCGTTAGTCCAAGGTATTAAGCGGCTGCGCTCAAGACAGCGTTATTAGTTAATTTGCCATCTTCCATATGCACAATGCGATCGGCAACATCTAGAATCCGATTGTCATGGGTGACGAGCAAAATCGTGCAATCCTGTTCCTTCGCTAAGGTTTGCATTAGGTTCACCACATCTCGACCTGATTTACTATCCAACGC
>DATNPT010000341.1:0-14456 GCA_036703075.1 Chroococcales cyanobacterium | reverse complement strand
GTAGCCATGCAGCGAGTGCAAGCGTTAGGGGCTGACACTCAAATGCTCGACTTGCGCCAGATGCAGTTGCCGTTTTGTAATGGCGGCGAGTATCCCGACTACCCCGATGTCATCAAGTTGCGCGAAGCCGTAGCTCAAGCCGATGGCTTGATTTTATCGACACCGGAATATCACGGCAGTGTCAGCGGGGTGCTGAAAAATGCTTTAGATTTGATGAGTTTTGACGAGTTGTCGGATAAAGTGACTGGTCTGATTAGTGTACTAGGGGGTCAGTCGAACAGCAACGCACTCAACGACCTACGAGTGATTATGCGTTGGGTACATGGCTGGGTGATTCCAGAGCAAATCGCGATCGGTCAATCTTGGAAAGCATTCAGTGAAGATGGCAAGCTATTAGATGAGAAGCTTTCGCAACGCTTTGACCAGTTTGCTCAGAGTTTGGTCGAAAATACCCGCAAGCTTCGAGGTACGCTTTGACCTTCCCACACTCTAATTGTTCAACGAATGACTGTAAGAGCGGGTTGTGGAGCGAACCTGGGTTATCTACGACAAAATCTCGTGTAAGACCCGCTCTTGCTTACTGCGATCGCCTTTTCTTAGGATAGGCATGACTTGACCCTCTGCGCCCTAGTCTATTAATGTAATGGCTTTTTTGCGGTTGGCAGAGCCTTTCTTTTTTGGTACTGGAGCTGATGACATACAGTTATGCCCATCTACGATCCTGACCCAATCACATTTGAGGGTATAACTGGCCATCGCTATTGGATACACGAACCGTTTGAGTTCACACAGATTGCAGACGTTGATGAGCGACTCAGCGGCTTTCCAGTCGCAGTCTTCCTGCCAAACAATCGCCCCGCACATCAAACGCCTCTAGTTATCGGCATTCAGGGAATGTGCGCCCCTTACGGCTGGAATGCCTTCATCGTACCCACGCTCGTGCAAATGGGTATTGCTGTTGCTCTATTCGATACACCCCTAGCTGGAGAGCGCAGCCTAATTCGTACTTTCACGGCTTTGGTGGGAAAAGAAATTGAGCCACTACTCGATCGCGATATCCCATTCGACACTCAGCTACTGTTGCGGATATTCAAGTGTACGGCACGCGATATTGCTATCGTCCGCGACTTATGTTGCGATCGCTACAATTTAACCGATAGTCGGCTGGCCTTGTTTGGCGTCAGCATGGGAGTCCTTCAAACTGCATTTGCCTTTACCTCTAACGGTATTGGGGAACGGTTGCTGGGCGCAATCGGTCATGCAGATCTTCAGACATTTGCCAAAAGCTGGGGCAACTTAATTCTGCCAGATTTAGCCGCTTCCCCCCTAGGAATACTAGCAGGAGGATTGTTAGGGCGATTTGTTCCAGACCTCAAGTCCGTGCTGCCGATTCTACGGTTAGTAAAAAACCTCAAACAACCCGATGATTTTGGTCGTGCCTGTAACCCAATGACGTATGTCGAGGGGGTAAAGCCTCCGCGTCGCGTTCGCTTTCTCGTGGGTGACATCGATCCCCTCGTTCGGAAATCAGATGCTCAGATGTGCACCACTCGATTTCCCGATGGTGCTTGTTACGTCGTTCCTGGCTTGGGTCACGGTCTAACGAAGTATGGCCCTCCATTCACTGACCATGTTCGCTACTTTCTCACCACTCAGTTGAGTGATTGGAGCAATTGAACCTTAGCGGAGAATTTCCTCTAACTGATGCTGGTTCCAGAGCGATTGGTAAAGACCGGGACTTGCCAAAAGTTCAGTATGAGTGCCGGTTTGGACAATTCTCCCAGCATCCATGACAAAGAGCCGATCGGCAGTAGCCGCAGCGGAAAGTTGGTGGGAGATAAAAATTACCGTTTTGCGCTGGATACCTTGAGACAGATTTTTCAGAATTTGGGTAGCGGTTTGATTATCGACGCTAGAAAGCGCGTCATCTAAGATGAGAATCGGTGCTTCCATCAGCAACGCTCTCGCTAGAGCAGTCCGCTGTCTCTGTCCGCCGGAGAGGGTGATACCCCGTTCTCCAACAATCGTGTCATACTCCTGGGGAAAGTTGAGAATTTCTGAGTGGATTTGGGCTTGTTTGGCCGCGTATTCAACTTCTGAGGGTTCGGCGATTGGGTTGCCGTAGCGGATATTATTTTTAATACTGGTACTGAAAAGGAAGCTATCTTGAGGCACATACGCGATCGCTTCCCGTAAGTCCTGCAAGCGCGCCTTGGTTACATCCTGACCATCCATGAACAGGCGATCGGATTCAATGTTGAGCAGACGAGGTAAAACATTTGCCAGTGTCGATTTGCCCGAACCAATCGCACCTACGATCGCAACTGTTTCACCCGCTTCAATCGTAAAGTTAATATCCTTGAGTGCTGGAGCCGTTGTACCCGGATAGGTGTAACTCAGGTTAACCGCTTGAAGCTGACCTTGCACGGGTTTTGCCAAACTGACGGCATCCGGGGCATCTGTAATCTCAGGCTTAGCCAAGAGAATGGTTTCAATGCGATCGATACTCACTTCACCCCGTTGATAGGCTGTAATGGTAAACCCTAACAGAGCAGTGGGGAAAACGAGACGCTCGGAGTAGAGCAGCAGCGCAACAAAACCACCTACCGTAATTTGACCAGCGGCAATTGAGCCAGAACCCAGCCACAGCAGTACGAGTAAGCTGACATAGGCAAGGGCTTCAATGACAGGAAATAATACGTTCCGCGTTTTTGCCAGATCTAGGTTTGCCTCCAATAGTTGTCCGTTGAGGCGGCGGAAGGCGCGGCGTTCGTTTTCCTCCTGAGCGTAGATTTTAATCAGGGAGATACCGCTCATATCTTCCTGAATCAGTTCGCTCAAGGAAGAGAGTTCTTCTTGTACCGTCAGCTGTTGAGTCCGCAGCTTCTCGCTAAATAACTGAACGGTAAACAACATGAATGGATAAACGGCAACTGCCATTAGCGTTAGGTGCACGCTAATCGACATCATCACCGGCAGCGTTAGGGCGTAAGCAAAGACTGTATTCGCCAAACTTAAAACTGCAAACCCTAGCAAACGCCGAATGTTATCCACATCACTGGTTGCTCGGTTAATCAGATCGCCAGAGGTGTTGATCGAAAAATAGGAGGGCTCCAGTGTCAGCAGATGCTGAAATATCTTTTGCTTGAGGTCAAACTCTACCTGACGTCCGACCCCAAAGAGTAGGATGCGCGATACCATCCGAATTGCCCACATCACAGAGGCAAGGATGAGGATAAGCACCACATAGTGCAAAATGCGATCGAATGTGAATGCTGTCCGGAGAGTGTCAATGCTATCCCCGATTAGGATGGGAATGTAGACGCCCAATCCATTTACCACAAGTAGGGCGAGGATACCTAGAGATACCTGCAACGTGTGTGGACGCAGGTAAGATAGCAGTTTTTGCAACCTGGAGTTAGCCATGTTACAAATATAACAATTCTTAATCTTATGAGCATAGCTAGCTATGCTGACATTGAATTAGGGGAAACTTACTCAATTCAAAACCAAAATTTCCCAACCACCCCTTCGGCCAGACAAGAAAGGGTAGGCTGGGACATTAAAATATCTACAATCAAAAGCGACTAACAACAAACTTTAGAATTTGTCTAAAAATAAAGTCGCTAGTTGAGAGTCGAGTTTTTTGTCAACGATCCGTTTTAAGTAACCACTGACAACGGACAACCGATCGCTGACCACTGTAGTTGAGTAAGAACCTACATCACAACGGGTGTCAGCCAGCCTCGTAATGAGTAATAAATCGTCGTAAAGAATTCTTCGACAATCCGTGTGGTGACGCCAAGCGACTCGACAGAAGGCAGGAACGACTCAATTCTGATACGTAGTCTAGGTGTTGCCCCAGACTGGAAGCCATAAAAGTCTGTGGGTCGGGAAATAACATTGAGACCGACCCGAGAAAAAGTTAGCCTAGCGCGGCGACTATTCAAACCAGACGTGACGATAATAACGCGAGTGTTCCCCAAATTCCGGGCTCTCAAGATTTGGCTAACTTGCTCGGCACTGCTGCGTAAATCTACCCCTCTAGTCTCAGTGAGAATGCGATCGCGTGGCACCCCTAACTGAGTCAGCAGTGAAGCAATATCATTCGCTTCACTCGTCTGGTCTTGATTGCCTTGCAAATCATCTCTAGGCCCAGCGCTAACAATCACTAAGGGCTGGCTACCTAAATTCACCTGCTCCCGATACAAGTTAGCCGTGTAAAGAATTCGATCGCCCGTTTCCGTCAGCTGAATTTGCGTTCGGTAGGGTACATTGGCTTGTGTCGTTCCTCGACCGAGTACGACAATTGCTCCGGCGGGTTGCGCTGCAGGTGGGGTTGCCGTACCCGTTCTGGATATCTGGGTTACCTCTCCCAGTTCCAAGCTACGAGCCAGCAAGTTAGACAAAAACGGCGTACTTGACACTAGCAAGATAATTAGTGCTGCTACAATCAGATTCCTGTTCTTGAGGCCCTGATTGAGGGCAACCGCTAACAGTAATATCGCGGCTCCCAATGGCTTGAGGGGAAACGAGAGAACGCTCCATGCGGCTGAAACCAACCTCTCATTGGGAAAGAAGAACGCCAGCACGATGATGGCAAACAGGAGAAATCCCCCAAGCAAGGTAAGATAAGCTCTGGGGATTACTTTTAACAGTAAGTTGTAGATAATGACTGCGATTAACAGCCACAGCAGTATCTGGCTAAGTAGTAGAAACATTGTTAAGCAAGTGTAAGTTGTTGATTACTAGCTAGTTGGTTGTTAATTGTTAATTCGACCCCTCAAAGTAACAACTAACCCTTGATAGTACGGTTGTTTCAGTGATGCCTTAGTTGACCTAACCTCAGGAAAGAATCTCTATTACACGGGCATTATACTCGCGATCGAGAGCAATAATTATCAAACAAGCGACACACAATAACGAGCAGGAGCTGCATGCTTCAGTGTAAGCGGCAAAACTTACACATAGGTGTAGGGTCTGACGCCTTGGGCAAAGTTAGGCTATAAAACGAAAAACTGAGAGGACATTCGTGTGCCGCAAGTCAAACCAACAATTCTAGTAACGGGTGGAGCTGGGTATATTGGCTCCCATGCCGTTTTGACACTACTGAGGGCAGGTTACGGTGTCATTGTGCTGGATAATTTGGAATATGGTCATCGAGAGCTGGTAGAAGATGTTCTCCAAGCAGAGTTAGTGGTCGGAGATATTCGCGATCGCGCTTTACTCGATAAGCTATTCGCTACTCATCAAATTGCGGCAGTCGTACACCTAGCTGCCTACATTGCTGTAGGAGAGTCGGTGAGCGACCCCGCTCAATACTACCGCAATAACGTAGCTGGCACTCTGACACTTCTAGAAGCGATGGTCGCGGCAGATGTCAAGAAAATTGTCTTTGCTTCGACCTGCTCCATTTTCGGACTGCCCAAGCAGGTGCCGATGACCGAAGAACATCCAAAAGACCCGATTAATCCCTATGCCACTACAAAGTGGATGGTAGAGCAGATGCTCGCTGATTTCGATCGCGCTTACGATTTGCGATCGGTTGTATTTCGCTTCTTCAACGCCTCTGGGGCTAATCCAGAAGGATTGCTTGGTGAAGACCATAACCCAGAAACCCATTTAATTCCCTTAGTCCTCCTGACTGCTTTAGGGAAACGCAAGTCAATTTCTATTTTCGGGACAGACTACTCAACGCCAGATGGCACCTGTCTGCGAGATTATATTCACGTCAGCGATTTAGCAGATGCCCATCTATTGGGGGTCGAGTATCTGTTGCAGGGTGGCAAGAGCGACGTGTTTAACTTAGGTAATGGTAATGGCTTCTCGGTACGACAGGTGATTGATACTGCTCGTCAAGTAACGGGTCACGAGATCGACGTTGTAGAATGCGATCGCCGTGCAGGCGATCCGCCAATTTTGGTCGGTAGCAGCGACAAAGCCAGGAAAATCTTGGGTTGGTCTCCCAAATACTCCGACCTCAGCAAAATTATCAGCCACGCTTGGCAGTGGCATCAGCAGCGTCATCGATAATAGAGTTTTGCCAAAAGTAAGTGTTTTGGCGGTTGCCGCACCCTGAACCCGATCCTCATCCGCAAGGGCATGCCGCGACAACGGGTGATGATTGACTCTTTTGTGACTTTGCGTTTGGATTAAAAGAATTGTCGGTGAATAGACACGCCCAGACTGGAATGGCTCAAAGCGACCCAAATTCCGCCAAAAACGGGCCTCTTGGACTGGAAGCCCGAATCAGTCGATTAGAGGCAATTGTTGGACAAATCGGGGAGGCAGTTCTCGCGACGACCGAGACAATTGACCGTCTTAGCGATCGGATCGATGCTCTCGTGATTCAGGTACAACACCAAGGCCACCAAGTTCAACAACAGGGGTATCAGATCTTTGCCTTAAGCGATGCGGTGCAAACTTTAGCGGAAACTCAAAATGATTCTTTAGAACAGTTGGGGCAACTCACCCAAACGCTGCAACGCCTTGCAGAAGCGATTGAATCGGAGCACAAATAAAACCAATTGTGGATGTTAGATATAAGGATTCTCAAAGACCGACAACTTCTGCACAACCTGGGGGATGAGGAGTTTACCGCAGTTGTAAGTAAGAACCAGGGTCACCTATTCCCTCTTTTAACGCAAGCTGTGGGCTTTCAAGCCCAGTAAAAATGTGCTACGACAACGAGAGTGCCAATAACTCACGAGGAGAGCGTTGAATGCATTGTTTGAAGCGGTACTTTGTTATTGTACCCATGATGGCTGCTGTTAGCCTGTTAACGGTTAGCTGCACTGAAAGCAAAATCTCTCAGTGCCAAAAGATTATCGATGTCGCCAATCAGGCAGTGAATGAAACGAAATCCCTGACCAACAACGGTCAGACGAGCGATACGACAGCGATGCTCAAAGCTGCTGATGCCATGGAAAAAGCGTCTAAAGACATGAACGCGATCGACATTAAAGACGAAAAGCTCAAAAACTACCAAACTGGCTATGTCAGTATGTATCGCGATACGAGCAAAGCGACCCGTGACTTCGTAACAGCATTTAAAAAGAAAAATCGTCCAGCCGCAGAAACCGCCTTGACCAATTTGCAGCGAGCCACGGCATCAGAACCGCAATTAGCGAATGGACTCAATGGTTATTGCAAGCCCCAACAATCACCAGCCGAAAAAGGCAAGTAAAAGCAATTGGCAGTAGTTTGACGATAAGCGATCGCCTCTCCAATGGATAGAGGGACAAGCTGTTGATTTACTCCCCACGGAAAGCTTCTAAGCTCGATCGCTATTTTTTTTGTAAGCTCTTACTCACAAGTCGCTTTCTTTGGTCAATGTCTTTAAAATATGCCCTAGTTCATGAGTGGTTGACACCGAAAGCCACGGGTGGGTCCGAGCTGGTCGTTAAAGAAATCTTGAGGTCTGTTGATGCCAATCTTTATGCCCTAATCGATTTTGAATCGACTAATCCCCAAAGTTATTTGTTTGGGCGTTCCATTGGCACAACCTTCCTACAGCACTTCCCGTTGGCTCGCAATGGGGTGCAAAAGTATCTACCGCTGTTACCTTTAGCGATCGAGCAACTGGACTTACGAGAGTATGATGTTATCCTCTCCTCGTCCCATTGCGTGGCTAAAGGCATCCTGAGTGCGCCACATCAGTTACACATTTGCTACTGCCATACACCCATGCGCTACGCCTGGGACTTGACGTTTGATTACCTCCGCAGTAGCCGTTTAGGGCGCGGGCCTCAAGGCTTTATGACGCGGTATTTACTCCATCAATTGCGTCAGTGGGATGTCCTGTCGGCAAATCGCGTAGATTACTTCATCGCCAACTCGGCGTACACAGCACGTCGCATCTGGCGTTGCTACCGACGTCAGGCAACGGTCATTTATCCGCCGGTTAATGTAGAACGATTTCCCTTCCAAAGCCAAAAAGAAGATTTCTATCTCACAGTTTCCCGGTTGGTGAGTTACAAGCATGTTTCTTTAATTGTTCAAGCGTTTAATCAACTGGGACTCCCGTTGGTCGTGATTGGTGATGGCCCTGGCCTCCAGTCAATTCGCAAACTGGCACAATCTAATATACAAGTGTTGGGGTTCCAGCCAGATAGTGTAGTGGAGCAGTATATGGCAAACGCCAAAGCTTTTGTGTACGCAGCTTGTGAGGATTTTGGCATTGCCCTTGTGGAGGCCCAAGCCTGTGGCACCCCAGTAATTGCCTATGGCGCTGGCGGAGCCTTGGAAACCGTTCGCGATATTAGGAAACATCCGGATAGTGGTACGGGTCTATTTTTTCCAACACAAAGCTCAGGGGCATTAGTGGAAGCAGTAGAAACCTTTGAGGCAGCACAAGGAGCGTTTAGCCCTCAAAAGTGCCGGTTAAACGCAGCTGAGTTTAACCCCAAAATTTTTGGCGATCGCTACTTAACGTTCCTGGAGCACTGCCAAGAAGACTATCCGTCTCGGTTTTCTCCTGATAAATTTCAGATTCTCAAACGCTCTTAGTGCCGTAGCAAGCGTCTTCTGGCTTTATGATTGTGACGGTGTGGTGTGAAGTGAAGGAGTAAGATGACTGCCGAAAGCCAACTTATCTCCGTTAAGATGTTGCGAGCTGTCGTGAAGCGAGGTTTTAGGCCTCTCGCGTCGCGAACCAGACCCAAAGGTCTGTCTCGGCATCGCATCAACGGGGATTTCACCAAACGACTGTTTGATGTCATATTTTCGCTATCCGTTCTGATTCTATTTTTCCCGCTCTACCTCATCCTTGCAACACTGATTGCCATCAGTTCGCCCGGACCGATTTTTTATATGCAGGAACGCGTGGGTAAGAATTACAAACCGTTTGGCTGCCTGAAATTCAGAACGATGGTATACAATGCCGACGATCTATTGAGCGAGCTGATGACAACGTCACCTCATTTGCGCGAGGAATTTGAGGATAACTTCAAACTCAAGCAAGATCCAAGAATCACAGCCATTGGGAAATTCTTGAGGCTCACTAGCCTCGATGAGTTTCCTCAATTCTGGAATGTTTTGAAAGGAGACATGAGTGTTGTTGGTCCTCGACCTTTAGTACCAGAAGAGATACCTAAGTATGGGCGGTATATGGACAAAGTGTTGACGATTCAACCAGGAATCACTGGATTGTGGCAAGTTTCCGGTCGTAACGACATTCCTTATAACCAACGCGTTCAAATCGATGTTTATTACGTAAATGCCCGGAATATATGGCTCGATTTATGGATAGTGTTCAAGACAATCGGTGTGATCATTTTTCCCAAAAATAATGGGGCATACTAATAGCTGAAAAGAAGACAGCAGGCAAATAGTTGTGGACGCTAGATAATTAAGTTTCCTCAACCGAGCGAGTACCTGCTGATGCCTAGAGCACTCCTCGCTCGGTCAAAAAAATTCAGCTCCGGTAGAGAGTGCTTCGCTAACCTTCCAATTTTTGCTTTGGGAGGTTAGTTACAGCGAGCAGTAGTAATGTTTCCTATTCGTTAGCAGGAAGACCAAAGGATGACAACAAATAAGCGAGCGCTACTTACAGGTATTACGGGTCAAGATGGTTCTTACTTAACGGAGTTGCTCCTAGAAAAAGGCTATGAGGTTCACGGCATTATTCGACGGACTTCAACCTTTAATACAGACCGCATCGATCATCTCTACGTAGACCCCCACTATCCTGAGGCTCGGTTATTCCTCCACTACGGTGACTTAACTGATGGCGTGACTCTGCGTCGGATTTTAGAGCAGGTTCAGCCAGTCGAGATTTACAACTTGGGTGCTCAATCCCACGTCCGGGTGAGTTTTGATTCGCCGGAATATACGGTAGATACGGTCGGAGTGGGTACGCTGCGTCTGTTGGAAGCGATTCGAGATTATCGGCATCGTACAGGCATTGACGTGCGTTTCTATCAAGCCGGTTCTTCTGAGATGTTCGGCAAGGTACAGGACGTACCTCAAAAGGAAACGACTCCGTTTTATCCCCGCAGTCCCTACGCTTGTGCCAAAGTTTATGCCCATTGGCAAACCGTAAACTATCGCGAGTCTTACGGCATGTTTGCTTGTAACGGAATCCTGTTCAACCACGAGTCACCGCGCCGGGGTGAAACGTTTGTCACGCGTAAGATTACCCGAGCCCTGGCTCGAATTATGGCTCATCAGCAGAAAAAGCTCTACCTCGGTAATCTAGATGCCAAGCGTGATTGGGGCTACGCGAAAGACTATGTTAAGGCGATGTGGCTGATGCTTCAGCCAGACGAACCGGATGATTACGTCGTCGCTACGGGTGAAACTCACTCTATTCGTGAATTTCTAGATATTGCCTTTGGTTACGTTAATCTAGATTGGCATGACTACGTCGAGTTTGACCCGCGTTATCTACGTCCAGCTGAGGTGGATTTACTGATTGGCGACCCCACCAAGGCGAAACAGAAGCTGGGTTGGTCTCCTTCTGTAACATTTGAGGAGTTAGTGGTATTGATGGTGGAAGCTGACTTGCAAGCCTTGGGCTTGACATCACCGCGTGGCAAGGATGCGTACCAACTGGATGATAACGCCTACATTCGTCGCTTCGTTGGTAGTATCGTTGATTGAGCTGACTAGGTTAATAACGAACAAGTTGCTCCATAATCTAAAGCGTAAGCGATCGCTCCTTTAAGTTTGGAAAAGCTGGGCAAGCATGGCAACTTTAGATTTGAGCAACAAACGAATTCTGGTCACGGGTGGGGCAGGATTTCTCGGGCGTCAGGTAATCGAGCAGTTGTGTGAATCTGGAGCAAAACCTGAAAAAATTACCGTGCCGCGATCGCACGAGTGTGACCTCCGGGTTTTAGAACAATGCCAAAAGGCAGTCGCTCAGCAGGATATCGTCATTCACCTGGCTGCTCATGTTGGTGGCATTGGTCTAAATCGGGAAAAACCAGCTGAACTGTTTTACGACAACCTAATGATGGGTACACAACTGATTCATGCTGCCTATCAAGCGGGTGTCGAAAAGTTCGTCTGTGTTGGCACAATTTGCGCTTATCCTAAGTTTACGCCAGTTCCCTTCAAAGAGGATGACCTTTGGGATGGCTATCCCGAAGAAACCAATGCTCCTTATGGCATTGCCAAGAAAGCTCTATTAGTTCAACTCCAAGCCTACCGCCAGCAATACGGGTTTAATGGCATCTATTTGTTGCCGGTGAATTTGTATGGACCAGAGGATAACTTCGACCCCAGAAGTTCTCATGTTATCCCAGCGTTAATTCGTAAAGTGCATGAGGCCGAGCAAAACGGAGAAACAAAATTGCCGGTGTGGGGCGATGGTAGTCCAACTCGCGAGTTTCTCTACTCAACGGATGCCGCACGAGGGATCGTGATGGGAACGATGGATTACAATGACGCAGAACCTGTCAATTTGGGGACTGGCTATGAAATTTCAATCCGCAATTTAATTGAACTGATTTGCGAATTAATGAACTTTGACGGTGAAATTATCTGGGAAACCGACAAGCCGAACGGACAACCTCGCCGTTGCCTGGATACAAAGCGCGCCCAGCAAAGGTTTGGCTTCACAGCTCAAGTCGATTTTAAGCAAGGACTCAAGAATACGATTGACTGGTATCGACAACAAGCTAAAAAATGATGAATTATGAACGATAAATTAGATTACTTTTATAATTCATCATTTATCATTCATAATTTCCATGAATTTCACTGACCATCAGTTGGATAAAGCACAACTGAGACGCCAATTGCTGAAGCGGCGGCGAGCGCTTCCTAAAGAAGAATGGCAAGAAAAAAGCGATCGCATTTGCTCTCACCTACGCTCCTCTTCCCTGTTTCAATCGGCTGAAACAATTCTGGTCTATTTCAGTTTTCGCCAAGAACCCGATCTTAGTCTCTTATTTACGGATTCCAGTCGCCGTTGGGGATTTTCTCGCTGTGTCGGTGATACCCTAACTTGGCATCTCTGGACAAAAGGAGATTGCTTAGAAACCGGAAACTATGGGATTCTCGAACCCAGTTCAACTGCCCCCAGATTAGAGCCAGCCGAGGTCGATTTAATTCTCATACCCGCTGTAGCGTGCGATCGACGCGGGTATCGTCTGGGTTATGGAGGCGGTTTTTACGATCGCATGCTCAGTTCTGCTGAGTGGGCATCGAAACCGACGATCGGAATCGTATTTGAATTTGCTTATTTGTCCAAGCTACCGAGCGATGGGTGGGACAAACCTCTACAAGCTATTTGTACAGAAACTGGATTATATCCAGTTCAATCACCGAGCTCTAATTCAGAACAAATTTAATGATAAAACTAGCTAAAACTAAAAATCCCCAGCTCAAAACGATTGGGATGTACGTTCTGCTAGGAGCGATCGCGTTTGCGATGCTTTTCCCTCTACTGTGGCTTGTCAGTACATCATTCAAATCCCCAGCAGAAAACATTTTTCAGTTTCCCCCTCAACTGTTGCCTGCTCGACCAACCTTTGAGAACTTCAAGGCAGTTTGGCAAAGCAATCCCTTTGGGCAGTACTTGTTCAATAGTACGATCGTTGCGGTTCTCACAGTAGGATTAAATCTTCTATTCTGCTCGCTGGCTGCTTACCCACTAGCACGGCTAGAGTTCCGAGGGCGCGACTTGATTTTCACCCTTGTTGTCTCTACCATCATGATTCCCTTCCAAATTGTCATGATTCCTCTATATATCTTGACCGTACAGTTGGGTTTAAGAAACACTTATTTGGGTGTAATTTTCCCCAGCATTGCCTCTGCGTTTGGGATTTTCCTGCTACGACAAGCCTTTCAAGGCGTACCAAAGGAACTTGAAGAAGCTGCCCGGATCGATGGTTGCTCGGAGTTAGGGTTGTGGTGGAATGTGATGCTACCGGCTGTGCGGCCAGCACTAGTGACGCTGGCGATTTTTGTGTTTATTGGTTCTTGGAGTGACTTCCTTTGGCCGTTAATCGTCCTGGATCGACCGGAATACTATACTCTTCCCTTAGGTGTTGCCACTCTTGCCGGTACCTTCTCCCTCGATTGGCGTTTGATTGCCGCTGGTTCTGTTATCTCTATTGCCCCTGTGATTTTGTTTTTCCTGTTCATGCAGCGCTACATTGTACCGACTGATACCAGTAGTGGTGTTAAGGGTTAGCCGAGAATTGTATTGGCTCTAGCCCAGCAACTTAACTGGCTTTGACCAGGTGTTCGATCGCATCTGCCTGTGTTGGCAACTCAACCGTCAGCACTTCACTGCCTTCCTCTGTTACTAAAACATCATCTTCAATGCGAATGCCTCGAACATCAGCAAACTGAGCAAGACGGTTCCAATCGACAACCTCGTGATATTTCTCTCGTAGTGCAGGGTCGTGTAAGATGGCTGGGACTTGATAGAATCCAGGTTCGATCGTTACCAACATTCCCGATCGCAAAGGGCGATCGAGTCGCAGGTAACTTAAGCCAAAGCGATCGCTTCTGGTTCTTCCCTCCTCATAACCGGCTAAATCTCCGAAGTCTTCCATGTCGTGGACATCTAAGCCCAGCAGATGACCGATACCGTGGGGAAAGAACAGAGCATGAGCATCCATTTCGACTAAATCTGAAACCTGCCCGCGCAGAATTCCTAAATCGACCAACCCTTGGGCAATTACCGATGCAGCTAAAAGGTGAATGTCGCGATATTCAATCCCAGGACGGATTTTATCAATACAGGCATCATGAGCAGCTAATACAAGATCGTAGAGATCGCGCTGGGTAGGGGAAAACTTACCTGTGACAGGCCAGGTTCGGGTTACGTCAGCCGCCCAACCCATCGGCGTTTCTGCACCAACATCAGCTAGTAGTAAGTCTCCAGGTTGTAGGGGATGGTGATACTGCGTGTTGTGCAGAACTTCACCATGCACGGTGACAATGCCACCGTAAGCGTCCGTCATATTGTGAGCAATTATGACGCCTTCCATCGCCGCACGCACGGCGGCTTCAATCTTGGTGTTGGGCGTTGCCCGCATTCCCGCTTTGTGGGCTTCTACCGTAACTGCCGCTGCTTCTCGTAATTCAGATAAAGCACTAGCGTCGTGGCACAATCGCAAGGATGCGATCGCACGAGCCAACTCTAAGTCAATTCCTGCTGGAGCATTGGCGGGTGTCACTGACCGATTTAGGATTTGAGCTTGTTGGTAGAACGTAGCAGCATCCTGAACTGCCACCGTTGCTGCACCTAGCGATCGCACTTCTGATAAGGGAAAGGCTGCATCCGCCCCGATTGTCTGAGCGATTTCCTCTCGTTTGGGCATCTCACCATGCCAGAGAGCGCTTTCTGGAGGCGAGTCGTCCATAAACAGTTCTAGCAACCCGTCATGCAGAACAATCGCTGCATTTTCTAGCGGTAACCCAGCAAAATAGAGAAAGTGACTGCTGGCGCGAAACGGGAAAAGATTCGCCGGAAAGTTGCGCGGACTGGCTTGCCC
>DATNPT010000314.1:0-3989 GCA_036703075.1 Chroococcales cyanobacterium | reverse complement strand
CAGCCTCTACCTTAGCTGTCATCCGGCAAGACATTAACGGACGTAAACCTGCACCCAAAACAGTAGCCGTATTAGCCGATCCCGTGTTTAGCGCCAATGATGAACGAGTCAAAACCTCGGTAGGGGCGAACGGCCGTTCGCCCCTACAGCCTGCAACTCCCAACGAGGTGGATATCCTAGCTTTAACTAGAGCGGCTAGAGAAATCGGTGCTACATTTCAGCGACTCCCCTACACCCGGAAAGAAGCGGAAGGCATTTTGAAGCTAGTTCCCGCAGCAGAAGAAATGCCAGCGTTTGACTTTACTGCCAATCGCGCCACCGCCACCAACCCGCAACTCTCGCAATATCGCATCGTACATTTCGCCACCCACGGCATCCTCAATAGCGTACATCCAGAGTTATCGGGAGTGGTGCTATCACTAGTTGATGAAAAGGGTACACCCCAAAATGGCTTTCTGCGACTCAACGATATCTTCAACCTGAACCTACCCGCCGAACTCGTTGTCCTGAGTGCCTGTGAAACCGGACTCGGTCAAGATGTCAAAGGAGAAGGATTAGTAGGCTTGACAAGAGGTTTTATGTATGCGGGTGCGCCTCGCGTGTTGGTCAGTTTGTGGAGCGTCGATGATGCAGGCACATCTGAGCTGATGAGCCGATTTTACAAGAAGATGCTGCAAGAAAACTTAAAGCCAGCCGCAGCATTGAGAGCTGCACAAATCGAGATGTTGCAGGATACGCGATGGACAGAACCCTATTACTGGGCTGCTTTTACGCTGCAAGGTGAGTGGCGATAGATTCATCTGAAAAGTTAAGAGAACTCTACAAT
Source organism: Chroococcales cyanobacterium (assembly GCA_036703075.1). GTDB lineage: Bacteria > Cyanobacteriota > Cyanobacteriia > Cyanobacteriales > Coleofasciculaceae > DATNPC01. The sequence goes on along the minus strand of DATNPT010000314.1, from coordinate 3,163 downwards.
TAATCTAGCTTTTTGTAGCTTTTGTTACTTTTTCCTCTATGAGGTATTGATAAAAGTATCAGTAACCTAAAAGGGTTAACGAATAAACAATAAAACTTAACTGTAGTTTGGAAGCTGGAAACTGATAAAAGTAACCTAGTTCCTAAGGCAGCAGTCAAGGAATTACGAGGGAAAACTCAATCTATAGAGGCAAGCAAATAGTATAAGATTTAAACTTAATAGCTTCTAGGGTTCCGGTTTAAGTAAGAAACACTTGAGCGACTGGTCCGAGAGAAGCGAGCTACCTAACACAAAGTTTCTTCGTTAGTTTGCAGCGTTCTTTGGGTAGCTACACGGCGGGAGAAAAGCCCGGGAGGAGTACATGATAGTTGGGCAACTATCATTACTTTCCTGGGCTTTTTTATTTGTCCGAGTTAAATGACCCATTTGTCGCCAGTAGTTTTTACGAGTGCATCAGTATGACTGAACAACCATCATTTCAACCGCCAAATGCTAGCCTTAACGGACATTCTACTGAGGCGAGTCGAGCGTTAGAGAAAGAAGCCCAGTTGCCCTTAACAGGCTGGCAACAGGAGGTTTCTAGAGGATTAGAATATGGATTAGAAGCAGCCGAAAGTATTCGCGATCGCTCTATTCCCACCTTCTCTCGCGGCGAACTCCCGCACTACGCTGGCATCAATACCTTTCTCAAAGCACCCTACTTAGAAGACGTGCGGAAAGTTGGGGAATACGATGTTGCGATTGTCGGCGTCCCTCACGATTCTGGTACAACTTATCGCCCTGGAACTCGTTTTGGTCCCCAAGGAATTCGCCGCGTCTCTGCTCTTTATACGCCCTATAACTTTGAAATGGGTATCGATTTGCGAGAGCAGATTACTCTGTGTGATGTTGGGGATATTTTTACGATTCCTGGGAATAACGAAAAGTCTTTTGACCAAATTTCTAAAGGCATCGCTCACGTTTTTGGATCGGGTGCTTTTCCCATTATTTTAGGCGGTGACCATTCCATTGGGTTTCCTACAATACGTGGAGTTTGCCGTCACTTAGGGGATAAGAAAGTCGGTATTATTCACTTCGATCGCCACGTCGATACACAGGAAACTGACTTAGATGAACGGATGCACACTTGTCCGTGGTTCCATGCTACGAATATCAAAAATGCACCAGCTAAGAATTTAGTTCAATTGGGCATTGGTGGGTGGCAAGTCCCGCGTCAAGGTGTCAAAGTCTGTCGGGAACGAAAAACCAATATCTTGACGGTTACGGATATCACCGAAATGGGGCTAGATGCCGCTGTAAATTTTGCCCTAGAACGCGCTTTAGACGGCACCGACTGCGTTTATATCAGCTTCGATATTGACTGTATTGATGCTGGCTTTGTCCCTGGTACGGGATGGCCGGAACCGGGTGGTTTATTACCACGCGAAGCCCTGTATCTTTTAGGCAAGATTGTTCGTAATGCTCCGGTTTGCGGCTTAGAAGTTGTTGAGGTTTCACCGCCTTACGATATCAGTGATATTACCTCACTCATGGCAACTCGCGTCATCTGCGATACGATGGCTCATTTGGTTTTATCCGGGCAACTTCCTCGAAAAGAAAAACCTGCTTACATCCATCCAGAAGCACAACCGGAATTGATAGCGGAATGGGTTTGAAGTTATGAATCATGAATGATGAATTATGAATGCGGCAAGCTTTCTCCTTTCATCATTCATAATTTACCATTCATCATTTTTACGAATCATGCATGAAACTGACATGACCAAGGCTCTCATTATCACGGTTAAAGACTGGTGGGAATCCCAGCTCGATCGCCCTAAGATTGAGAGCGTTCACCTGATTGTAGGTCAATTCACTTGTGTGGAGCCGGTGAGTTTGCAATTTGCCTTTGAGGTGCAAACTCGGAACACATTTTTAGAAGGGGCTAAGTTAGTCATTCAAGAAACTCCTCTCATTGCCTTTTGTCATCGCTGCCAGCAGGACTATGCCCCAGAAATTGGGCTGCAATATGCTTGTCCTGATTGCCAATCGCCAATGGAGGATATTCGCTCGGGGCGGGAGTTAAAAATTGACCGCATTGAGTACGTAGATAACTCAGCGGTGACAACGGGTAAAAGCCAAGTTTAAGCAATCGGAGATCCAACAAGAATGCATCAGACATTTGACGCCGCATTAGGAATTAATTTACTTCATGCCAATCAAGCTGGGGCAGACCATAATCGGGAACATTTTGATGAATGGGGAATTACTTGCCTCAATGTGATGAGTAGTCCGGGGGCGGGGAAAACAGTTCTATTGGAACGAACGCTGGAAGCGTTGAGTAGTGAGTTAAAAATTGCGGTAATTGAAGGGGACATGACGACGGAATTAGACGCCGAGCGCTTGCGTCAATATGGTGTCCCTGTGATTGCAATCAATACCGGACGTTCCTGTCATCTCGATTCCAAGATGGTAGCAGGTGGAATTCATCGTTTAGCCCATGATTACAATCCGTCGGACTTCGACCTCGTGCTGGTTGAAAATGTCGGTAATTTAGTCTGTCCGGCGGAGTTCGAAGTCGGAGAACACGCCAAGGTTGCACTGTTAAGCGTGACGGAGGGAGAGGATAAACCGCTGAAGTATCCGGTGATGTTTCGCGAGGCGAACTGCTTATTGATTACGAAGATGGACTTAGCTCCGTATTTAGACGTTGATGTCAGTCAGATCGAGGCAAATGTCCGTCAAATGAACCCTCATGCCACGATTATCCCAATTTCTGGCAAAACGGGTGAGGGATTGGAGGCTTGGTTGGATTGGATGCGTTCTCAATGCGATCGCAAAATAGCCCTTAGTCCTCAGCTATCCATTTACGGCTAAATGTTCATCAAAAACTAACAGTTGGGTGCATTGGCGATAGTATGGCAGACCATGCACCTAGCTTCCGACTGGCAATCGATCTTTAGTTCCTATAGACATGCCATGAAAATACGCTCGCCCCTATATTACTGCATTCTCTTTTTCGTTACCTTATCTCTCGCGATCGGTTGCACTAATCCAGCCGTCTATATCAAAACGACGACTGAAATGGAAGCCGCTTCTTCAACAGCAGCCGGTGCCGTTCGTTTAGGATTTAGTGCGTGGCCCGGTTGGTTTCCCTGGCAGGTTGCCCAAGACCAAGGTATCT
>DATNPT010000293.1:0-5608 GCA_036703075.1 Chroococcales cyanobacterium | reverse complement strand
TAGTTTTCAACTCATCCGTCGCGTGTTTTTGCCTGCCACCCTTCCTTCCTACATCGTCGGGTTAAGGAGTGGTTTAGGGTTAGGATGGATGTTTGTTGTAGCGGCAGAACTCATGGGTGCTAGCCAAGGCTTAGGGTTTTTGATGGTCGATGGACAGACAACAGGTAGACCCGCCATAATTATTGCTAGCCTCATATTATTTGCCATCTTTGGCAAACTCACTGATGCGATTTTATCCACTATTGGTCATCGTCTAATTGCATGGCAGGATTCGTATAGTTCGCGTTAAGTTAGAGGACGCTGATGCTAAAGATAGAAAGAGTATCTAAGCAATTTAACAATGAATTTCTTGCCTTGCAAGAGATAGATATCCAGATTAACAAAGGAGAGATTGTTAGTCTTGTCGGTACGAGCGGCTGTGGCAAAAGTACATTGCTGCGGATTATCTCCGGTTTAGACTATCCGACTGCAGGAGTTGTCAAAATTGACGATGAGATTATTGTTGAACCTCATCCCAAAGTAGGTGTTATTTTTCAAGAACCAAGATTGATGCCTTGGTTAAATGTTTGGGAGAATGTGAGTTTTGGATTTGGCAACGTATCTAAATCTGAGAAAGCTGAGCAAGCGTTGTTGACTCAGAGTTGGATTGATAAAGTCGGGTTAACAGAATTCTCTGCCTCACTTCCCCGCGAACTTTCTGGAGGGATGGCACAACGAGTTGCGATCGCGCGTGCCTTAGTGACAAAACCGTCAATTCTTCTACTCGATGAGCCATTTAGCGCCTTAGACGCTTTTACCCGCATGAAGTTACAGGAACATCTGTTGAAAATTTGGGAGTATGACAAACCAACGATGATTCTTGTCACCCATGATATAGAAGAAGCATTAGTCCTGAGCGATCGCATTATCATGATGCGAGGAAATCCGGGACGCATTCACCAAGAATTTGTCCTCGATCTGCCCCGTCCTCGCAAGCCAACCGAGCCTAATTTTCAGCGTTGGAAAGAGCGACTCTTGAGCGAATTAGATTTATCGACAGATGAATTAGTGCTAGCTGAAATCTGATATATAAGCCTAAAGTAAAATAAACCAGTGTTAGCATCTTTGAAGTCAATCGTCTTGAGTCATTTAACACAAACAGTAGACACACATTAAGAGCGATCGGGTGTTGCCTCATGCAAGTAGCCATTAAAGAATCGACGGACTATCGTGCTATCGCCTCTGCACTAGCTCAGGAATTTGCTGAAACCGCAGTAGAACGAGATGCCAAAGGTGGCACTCCTAAGTACGAACGCGACAAATTGCGAGAAAGCGGCTTACTTAAATTAATTGTTCCCACAGAATACGGTGGGAATGGACAAACCTGGTCGTACACGCTCAAAATTGTGCGAGACTTTGCCAAAGTCGATAGTTCGATCGCGCATCTTTTCTCCTACCATTTCCTAGGCGTTATCGCACCTCATATATTTGGCAGTACAGAACAAAAAGAGCGCTACTATACAGAAACGATTAAGCATAATTGGTTTTGGTGTAATGGCTTCAATCCTCTCGATCGCCGCGTTACCCTAACACCACAAGGTAATAAGTTTCGTCTCAATGGCACTAAAAGTTTTTGTTCGGGTTCGGTAGACTCCGATTTAATACCGATTAGTGCTGTCCAAGCAGGAGTAACGGGATTTCGGATTGTCATTGTTCCAACTCAACGCGAGGGTGTGATTGTTAATGACGACTGGGACAATATGGGACAGCGTCAAACGAATAGTGGCAGTATCACGTTTCAGAATGTGTTGATTGAAGCGGATGAAATTCTTACTCCTGCCCCTGACGCAGGTGTCTTCAAAACTATTCGTTCCTGCTTGACTCAAATTACCTTTGCCAATATCTACCTCGGCATTGCTCAAGGTGCGCTGGAGGCGGCTAAGGAATACACTAAAACCCAGACAAGAGCTTGGCTAACATCTGGGGTAGACAGTGCAAGCCAAGACCCTTACATTTTGCATGACTATGGCGAGATGTGGGTGAATTTACAAGCCGCAACTCTCTTAACCGATAAAGCCGGTGAGGTGGTGGATGCAGCGTGGGAAAAGCAACAACAACTCACTAGCGAAGAACGTGGGGAATGCGCGATCGCGATCGCAACTGCCAAAGTTGCAGCCACTAAAGTAGGACTAGACATCACCAGTCGTATATTTGAAGTGATGGGAGCAAGAGCGACTGCGTCTAAATACGGGTTCGATCGCTACTGGCGCAACCTCCGCACGTTTACCCTGCACGATCCTGTGGATTACAAAATCCGTACACTGGGCGATTGGGCGCTCAACGATCGATTACCCGCTCCTGATTTTTATATCTAAGCTAACTGAGACAGTTAATAGCACCATGGGGAGTTTCACCGTTTAAGGCTTGCAGAATATTCTCTGCTGCTTCTAAAGCAATGTCACGACGTAGATCGTCAACAGCAGAACCCAAATGAGGTGTTAGGAACGTTTGGGTCGTATTCTCTAACAATGACTGTGGAATTTCTAAAGGGCGGTCAGGACGTGCCGAATCTTCCATGGCGAAAACATCCGCTGCATAGCCTGCCAAATGCCCAGAAGCTAGAGCATCGCTCACAGCTTGCTCATCGACCACTGACCCTCGGCAAGGATTGATTAAGAAACTACCTGGTTTCATCCGTGCCAAGGACGTTGCATTAATCAGGTGAAAGGTTTCTGGTTGCAGTTGCACCATCAGCACGACGAAGTCACTGGTTTCGAGGAGAGAGTCAAAGGAAACTCGCGACAAGTTCCAAGCTTTTTCCTTCTCTTCAGGTAGGGGAATCGGGTCGCTGTAAATGAGCTGCATTTCAAAGCTGGCTAGTCGTTGAGCAAGTGCCTGTCCCAGGCTGCCCATACCAACAATCCCCAGAGTGCTATTTGCCAGCCCCTTTCCATACAAGTGCGGTCGCCATCCCGCAAACTCACCTTGGCGGATAAAGCGATCGCCTTCTAGCATCCGACGTGCTAACCCAAGGATCAACCCAATGGTTAATTCAGCCGTGGGAATCGCTAGAATCTCGGGCACAATCGTAAACCATACCCCTCGACGAGTGCAGGCATCCACATCGAAATTATCGTAGCCCTTGAGAGCTGCCGCAACGACTTTCAACTTAGGACAAGCCTGAAGAAATGCTTCGTCGATCCGATCCGGCATAAAAACCACGATCGCATCAGCGTCCTTTGCCAAGTTGAGAATTTCCTCGCGTGCCAACGTATTCCTGGTGGGATTAGCAATCACATCACAAAATTGGCTCAGATACTCGATCGCTTCTGGATGAACCCAGTGAGTGATAACGACCTTTGGGAGTTGACTCATATGTTCTCAGCGCGATCGAATATGTAGATTGTCAGCCTAGGCAGTAGTCTATCAATTGGCTTGTGTTTTCTCAATACACCTAAATATACTTTGAGATAGTGTAGTTAACTACTCTATGGATGTAAAATTGGCTTGTCAACATTGCTGTGAGGAAACTTCTATCCCAGGTATATCAGCGAAGGAATATACCGTAATCACATAGTTGGTTAAGCGGATAAGCCTGCGGCGAGACTAGCGGTCAATAGTATCGAACAAATGTCTAACTCTAATTTCTGGACACCACCCAAATCCTTCCTCGATTTTCTCAAAATACTACTGCTGGCGCGATGGCGATCGCTTTTTCTGCTATTACTGGGGGTAGCTGTGCCATTGCTAGTGTTTGAACAACTAGCGATCGTGATTTGGCAGAACAAAAGCAGCTTTCCGTGGGATGAACCAATTCTGCTGGCTATTCATCAAACGGTAAGTCCCCAGTTGAATGCGATCGCTGTGACATTCACCAAGCTCGGTGTCTATCAAGGTGTATTTCCAGCAGCAACGATCGTTGCGATCGCATTATTGTACTGGAGGCGGTGGCGATCGCTCACCTATTGGCTAGTCACACTGCTGGGTAGTGTCGCGATCAACCGCACTGCCAAAATACTGCTACATCGAGTTCGCCCTAGTTTATGGGACTCCATTGTGCCAGAGTTAGACTACGGTTTTCCCAGCGGTCACGCCATGTCCAGTATGAGCTTCGTTACTGCGTTAGTGATTTTAACGTGGAGCACTCGTTGGTATTGGCCTGTGCTGCTGAGTGGTAGCTTATTTGTGTTGGCGATCGGTTGGACGCGCCTGTACCTAGGAGTACACTTTCCTAGTGATGTGCTGGCGGGATGGATGGTTTCCCTGGCTTGGGCGATCGGTGTCAGTTTAGTCATTCGACCCTATCTTGCGAAACCCAGTCTGGTAAGTGAAGAAGCGCTAACAATGGCTGAAGAAAAAGCTGCCGAAATGGAGCAAGTTTAAAAAGGAATTTGAATTCAGTTATTCAGGTTCATCAATGTAATAGTTATACTCAGACTTTAGAGCCAGCAAGAAGCTTAATAGCTCCGTTGCTTCTAGACTCGTTTTAGATCTATAGACCTCGCAAGCTCTATCAGTTTTATCTCTGAAATAGATGGATTTACTAGCACGCTTGTGACCGCGTATCCAAGATATACGGCGCAGTATAGGACTCGGTAAATCGATTAACTGCTCTAGAAATGACCAACGATACTTTCCTTGAGAAGGCGGAGCAATACAGATAATATCTGTATAGTTTTCTCTAGGAGTATAATAATAAGTAACCCAAAATAGGAGTTCTTTAACACGCCCGTACCATCTTTCACAGGGACCCGGTTCAGTCATATCTGTAGGATTAGACGCAGGCAGAACTGGTAGGATGTTTTGGAGTTCACACAAGCTAATATCGGCGATAATTTCTTGCTCAAAAAAATCGATTCGGTTGGGACGATAATAAGCTGCATAAATATTATCGTAATGCCGTCCCCATTCGTCGGATTGAATCCAATTAATCGTGGTGGCTTCCCTCATAAGGCACTTAGCAACGACTGGTTGCGATCGTGGGGAATGAGACAAAATTCAGAATAAATTATTCGAGGATAGCGCTATCTTTTGCAAAATTTAAGCCCAAAAGTCTAAGAAGTCTTAGTAACCATTAGGGGAAGTTTCAAGTTTTAAATTGCTCGTCTACTGGAATCTGATAGCCATTGGCAAGGCGATTGGTCATGTTCGCCGTAGCAATAATTGCCATCAGTTCGCCCAACATCACATCGTTCATTCCTTTATTTCGAGCTGCTGTTGTGTGCGAGGCAATACAGTAATCGCAGCCATTCGTTACGCTTACGGCAATGTAAATTAGCTCTCGCATTAGGGGATCGATTTCACCGGGACTCGTCATCACGTCCTTTAGCACCTGCCACGTCCGCTGTAGTGTAGGAGGATGGTTAGCTAAGGCTTTCCAAAAATTGTTGATGTAGTCAGTCTGTCGAGTGGCACGGATGTCGTCATAGACTGCACGTACTTCCTCGCTAGCTTGTTCGTATTCGATCAGTTTGGTCATGTTTGTCTTCAATTAATTGTGTAACGCTCTTTGTTAGTTTTTTTTAAGAACACGTTGTACTTGGCAATGAATTGTGCAAAACTCGCTTTATATTATATATACGGTATCTCACCCAAATTACTGTACTTTAAGGAGGTGTTCTTCCACTTT
>DATNPT010000284.1:0-7366 GCA_036703075.1 Chroococcales cyanobacterium | reverse complement strand
GACGTCTTTTTAACGAATCAGTATTTTCCCAACACCTCATTACCAGGTGGAAATATTCAAGTTGGAGGGATTAATGTAAGTATACTTGCTGAGAGAAATGGCTCTAATTCTGGCTCTGTCACTATCGACTCTCGAGGCCGTATTATACTCAATGGCTCTATAAATACTGTAACGAGTCCTTCTCCCGATCTTCAAACCCTTATTACTAGTAATGGTGGAGCAGCCACCCTCCTTGCTCAGAACAACATTACCCTTAACGGGGACATACTTTCTTACGTAGGAGGAAGAGATAATCCATATATTAGAGGGAATGGCGGTAACATTTCCCTATCTAGCACGGCGGGAACTATCAATACTAGAAATAGCCAACTAGATGCTGGAACTATTGATGGCAACGGCGGAGCGATCGCTATTTCTGCTGCTGGCGATATTATCACAGGCACACTCAGGTCACGTTCGGATCAGAACGGTACAGGCGGGGCTATTAGACTCACCAGCACCAGTGGCGCTATTGATACTAGTGCAGGCACTCTAGACACTGTTTCTGCGGGTAATGGGGGAGCGATCGCTCTTTCTGCTGCTACCAACATTACTACCGCCGATCTGAACTCTCGCTCGACTTCTGGCAGTGGAGGTGCGATCGATCTTCGGGCTGCTAGCACCATTACCACAGGTAATATTGATGCATCTGGTGAATTGAAAGGGGGAAATATCTCCCTCACTAGCACGGACGGAACTCTCACTACGGGTATTCTAAACGCTGCGGGTGGTAACACGGGTGGCAACGTCACTCTCTCTGCGCTTAGCGATATTGCCACAGGTGAAATTACCACCTTCATCAGTGGATTCAACGGGAATAGTGGAAGTATCAGCATCACCAGTACCAGCGGTAACATCAGCAACCAAGGCGCACTACTTACGGCTTCTGGCAGTGGTAATGGTGGTAACGTCACCTTCAATGCTGCTGGTAACATTTACACGCGCAACATCAACGCCTCTTCCTTGTCTACCTCTGGTGGTATCGGGGGCAAAATTAAGCTGACGGCTGAGACTGGCAACATTATTATCAGTACAGATACCCCCACAAATATTACTAAAATTGCTACCAACAACAATGACATTCTTCTTAATAGCCCAGTAACATTGGCGGGAAATGTTTCCTTCACCAATTCAGGCACCAGTAAAATTATCTTTAATAACACGATTAACGGAAATCAAAATCTTACTCTTAACACTAACGGCGGTACTGTTGAGTTTAATAATGTCATTGGTGGTTTGATACCTCTGAATAATTTGACCGTCTTTGGTGATATCACTACCACTAATTCAGCAGGTATTGACATTAGAGCAGTCAATAACATTACCACTAACAACATCACCTCACCAGGGGGAATAGCGCTATCTAGCAGCAGTGGACAAATCAAAACCGACATTCTCAACTCCTCTTCTTCTGGCAATAGCGGCAATATTAAACTTGATGCTCGTGGCAATATTATTGTGAACCAAATTAATGCCCAGAGCCTTGGTATGGGAACAGGAGGAAACGTTGATATTACAACGGGCAGTTTTTTCCAAGCTACTGATTCTTCCCCAGACCAAAATGGTGTAGATGCGAGTATTTCCGTCGCTGGAGGGGAACAAGGTGGCACAATCATTATTAGACACGCAGGTGGAGGTGTCACTCCTTTTGTTGTTGGTAATGCAGTTACAAATGGAACGGCGGGAGCCATTACTAGAGGAAATTCTCAATCTGAGCAGACGATTTCGCCCACTCAAGAGTATTTCTTCACCTACAAACAGGATGCAGATCGGCTTCAAATTATTTCTGTCCCTGGAGTCCCACGGCTACCTACTCCAATACCCGTCCCGGAGCCAATAACACCCCTAGAACTAGGTGGAAATCCCGTAGAGTCTTTAGCCAATCTGGTTGGGGATACTCTCAACGCTGAAACCTTAATATACCGAAATCCTAATAGTGGAGACTATAGCTTTGACTGGAATTTTCCTAAGAACCAAATAAGCCTTAATGTTCCATCTCCAGATGACATTGTTTATGAGAATGAACGATTCAAGCAGCAAGAATTTGAAAAGTATTTTGGAGAAACTCTCGTCAATGAACCAGCCACGGCTGAAAATCTTCGAGAAACCCTGAAGACTATCGAGAGTCAAACTGGAGAGAAAGCAGCCGTTGTTTATGTGCGATCGCTTCCCGATCAATTGGAACTAGTATTAGTTTCTTCTGAAAGTCCTCCTATCCGCAGAACTGTTCCGGCTGCTGACAGCAAAACACTGTGCACAGAGGTGAGTAAATTTCGCCAAGCTGTGAATGATTACACCAGTAAAAGCTATCGACCAATCGCTCAAAAACTTTACCAGTGGATGATTGCGCCTCTCGAAGCTAACCTAAAAGCCTCACAAATCAACACACTGATTTTTTCAAACGATGCTTGTTTGCGATCGCTCCCACTAGCTGCCCTGCATGATGGTCGCCAATTTTTGATAGAAAAGTACAGCATCGCTTCTATTCCTAGCGTCAGCTTGACTGATACCAGTTACCAAAGCTTGAAGGACTCTCAAGTTCTAGCAATGGGAGCTTCCGAGTTTTCCAACCCAAATCAAAACCCCTTACCTGCTGTGCCAGTAGAATTATCCACCATCGTCGAAAAGCTGTGGCAGGGTGAATCTTTCCTCAACGAGCTATTCACGCTGGATAATCTACGGAGTAGACGTCGCCAAAGGCGGTTCGAGATCGTTCACTTAGCAACCCATGCCGACTTCCCGTCTCAGGGACAGAAAGGTGCCTACATTCAACTGTGGGATGGCAAATTAGGGTTAGACGAACTGAGACGAGTGAAATGGTATGCCCCTCCAATGGTGCAGCTATTGGTATTGAGTGCCTGTAACACGGCTGTGGGGAATAAAGACTCCGAGATGGGCTTTGCCGGATTAGCTGTACAAGCTGGCGTCAAGTCAGTACTAGCTAGTCTTTGGCAAGTTAATGATGTCGGCACTTTGGCATTAATGACAGAGTTTTACCACCAGATGAGTAAAGAAGGAGTCACGATTAAGGCAGAAGCGCTCAGACAAGCGCAGATTGCCATGCTACATGGGCAAGTACGCATCAAGTCGGGTCAGTTAGTTGGAATCGGTACAAAAGTAACCCTGCCGCCAGGACTAGAAAACCGAAAAGATCAAAATCTTTCTCATCCGTATTATTGGGCAGGGTTTACGGTAATTGGTAGCCCTTGGTAACTATCACAGGCAAGACAATGGAAAGGTCAATTAATCCCGCCTTTCACTCAGGCAGATACATAGCAGAACTGTCATTTGGTCTGACATGCAAATAGCGCTCGGTCGTTCCAATCCGGGAGTGCCCCAAAGAAGATTGCTGTTGATGGTCTGTTTGGCTCTCTAACCGAGACGCGAGTCAAACAATTACATCTGTGGGAATTGCCCTTGCATAAGGTACAAGCCTTTATCGGCATCTCATCAGAAGGAATCGATCCAAGTGTCTAACCTACACGCGCTCGCAAGAGTTTTAAGAGCGCATGGAGTCCACCGATAAAGGCTAAACCTGCCATGACAAAAGGTAGCCAGACTAACAAATCATTCCAGGGATCGAGTATGTAGGCTGAAGTTTGGGGAAATTGAGGATCGTAGCGCACAATGACTTCTGTACCTGTTGAGCGCGCAAAAGACTCATAGGGAATGCGGTTAAATTGAATCTTTTTGCCATTGTCCATAAATTCAATTACAGGAGCATACTCGTAATCGGTCAACGTATTCTGTTTGCGGTGCTGGACGGAACCCACAATCGTACCTTTGACCTGTTTGAAGTGCGAGTGCTCGTATTGTTCTTTTTTGTGAACATACCAGCCAGCGCCAGCTAAAATCAGTCCATATAGATTGAGCCATACGGCATTGGCAATCTCCTGTTCTCGATCGATGGCTGGTTGAGAGGGGTTAGAAGGCATGGTGCTGAGTGAGACGTGTAGGGTAGAAAACTTGATTTATTTATCAACCTTTCAGCTTGCTTGTCACCCCTACAGTGCAAAATGTCTTGATAAATAACAGACTCGCGCATAATTTCCTCCCGAAAAAACTGGCGAATTAAATCTTTCTCAAATTTCATGATTAAACTGAGTTGGCTTGACAACTCCTATGCCCTAGTTTCACAATCTAAGATTCAAGAATCGCCATCGTCTCGCTCAATGCCATTTACTCATCATCGCACTGTTCGCTTTCAAGATACTGATGCTGCCGGTGTCGTTTACTTCGCTAATGTCTTATCAATCTGCCATGAAGCCTACGAAGCATCCTTAGCGGCGTCAGGTATCGATCTGAAGTCATTTTTTAATGACCCCACGGCTGCTATCCCTATTGTTCATGCCAGTGTAGATTTCTTTCGTCCAATGTTTTGCGGTGACGAACTACTCATTCTCTTGACGCCCCAGCCGTTGAGTGAGAATCGCTTTGAGCTTACTTATCAGATTATTGCTCCCTCCTCAGAACAGCAATTAGCAAAGGCGATGACGAGGCATGTTTGCATCGACCCGATGACCCGAACTAAAGCTCCATTGCCCGAAGAACTCTCTCTATGGTTGAGTTTGGGCTAATTTTAAGCAGTGACCAATGACTAACTGCTCACTGGTCAGGAGTTCACTCTTAAAGAATCTAGAGCTATAGTTTTGATTTGCTCGTAATTTAACTTTCCTTGAGCATTACGAGGTAATGTTTCAAGAGCTACCCAATACTTCGGGCGCTTGAATTTACTTAATCTATCTTCAATCGAGGATTGCAGGGATGTGGGAGAAGCGTTGAGAGAATTAGGAACGTAAATAGCTGTTACCACCTGACCCCAATCGCGATCGGGTAGACCAATCACACAAACATCTGTTACTAACTGAGTTGCTAAAATTGCCGCTTCTACCTCAGCGGGAAAGACATTTTCCCCCCCAGTAATAATTTTGTTACTGTGTCGCCCAACAATAGTTAAATAACCCTGCTCATCGAAAAACCCTAAATCATCGGATTTTAGGGCTTGGGTTGGAGATTGGGGATTTATTGGGTAGTAGCCTAGTGCTAGAGAGTCTGCCTGGATTGAGATGATACCAGTTTGGTTGACCCCTAAAATTTCATCTGTAGAACTGCGAATGGTGACTTGAGCGTGGGGAAGCACTTGTCCGCAGCTATTGTTGCCAGCTAGGAATGCTTCTGGTTTGAGCGTGACGACTTGGGAGGCGGTTTCGGTCATACCGTAGGTAGGGGCTAGTGGAATACTGTGGTGCCTCGCCTGTTCTAACAGGGATTCCCAAGCTGGCGCACCTCCTAAAAGTACTGCTCTAAAGCGAGACAACCAAGCCGCATCGGAGTCGATTAGTCGTGCAAGTTGGGTGGGTACTAAGGAAATGAAAAACGAGCTTGGGTCGAGTTGGCGTCCTTCACCAGCACTCAAGGCTTTGAAGGGTAGAATCGCTATCTTCCCACCAGTGGTAAGCGATCGCAAAAATTGCATTAAACCGCTAACGTGATATAACGGCAAGACGCAAAACGAATTAACGGGTTTCTCGCCGAAATACTGATAAAACCCGCGTACAGAAGCCATTAACGTTTCCCAAGTGTGGACGGCAAAGCGGATTTTGCCAGAGGAACCCCCCGTGGGAATCATGATTTGATTGGGAAATAGGGCATGGGAAATAGAGCATGGAGCATGGGGAAGTGGAATTGAGTCTATGGCGGCTTGTCCGAAAATTAAGTCAGGCTGGACTAATTCAAAGACTTGTTGCCATTCCTGTTGTACCCAGTTGGGATTACCTAGGAACACAGGACAACCAGCAGCGACAGCAGCGATAAAAGCGGCGAGACATCGTAAAGGATTCGGTTCAGCTAACAAGATTGTTGGTGGTGTACTCTGGTTGGCACGCTGCGTCAACTCTGAAAATAATTGCTCGCTGAGATCGAGGAGCTGACGGCTATCATAACCAATTAGCCAATCTTCATCAGCCCGTTGTTGGAGATGCGCTAGCGGTTCTTTCATATTGTTCAAGCTAGACTACTTCTTACCCAGTTACCCTAAACCATAGATTATCGCGATTTAGAATCGAGTATTCCCTTTTTTAGGGAGAGCGAAGTAATTGTTTCTGGAACTGTAGCTCAAAACAAACTCAAGAGACGCCTGATTGATGCGCTGATTATATAGCAATTCTCGCTTAAGTAAGGTACACGGCAGAGGCATGACCGTGCAATGCCCCTATATAGTTTCTGTACTCCATCCAAGTGAGAACTGCTATATATTTCAGACAGATCTAATTTGGAAAGGAACTTGCACTTTTTAGAGAGTTACTCATCGTGTATCTTTTCAGTAGACTGAGCATTGTATAGATAGCCGTTAGGGGCAGACCTTGAAGAGTGGGGTGATTTAAAGTAACAAATCTGAAAAATTGTGCTACGGGAGACGTGAACTCTAAACAAGTAGCAGGCTCGCCTAGAGCATCTCTGTACTTTCTGGCTTCGTGGAAATAGGTAGAAAGCTCTAAACTACTACGTCTGATTAGCTCTTGAAACTTCGAGGAAGTATCAGATTTGATTAGCCATGGTTTCGCATCGCCTTGAGCATGTAGCAAAGGTGCTAATTGATTTCGTTTCAAGTTTTCAATTCGCTCTTTAACGGTGTACCCTCGTCCAGGAATCTCCTGAATAATTTCAGAACCTCGACGCAAGAGTTTGAGAGATAATTCCTCAAATTGCTTACTGCCTAAAAGTGCCGTTAAAACATCTTGATCGCCTAGTAAATGTTTGGGCATTTCCTCAAAAGGAAGGTCTTGGGCTTCTATGTAAATAGGGTTATTAAGCATTTGTTCCCATAGCGTGAGAAGCTCTAGATGAGTTCTAGTTGCCCTGATGAAGCCTGAGCAGACTGTAACTTTCAGCTCCTTCCCTGGTATTAGGTTCCAGCCTTTGGTTCTCTCAAGGCTTCCTTGACCTGAATCTCGTTCGGTTTCTTCTGTTGCCACGAAAGTTTCTTTCGGCAAATCTTTGATGAGGCTTCTAAAGTCTTTACTAATAATTATATCGGTATCAATCCAAAAAACCTCATCATATTTTTCTAGTAAAAGCTTTAACAAATGGGGCTTGGCATTGAAACTCATCCAGGAGTAAGAGAACTGATATGGCATTACTTCCAGGTTATGAAGACCTTTGCTCCACTCAATGAAGTCTTTGAATTCGCTGGCTCTAGATTCTGGTATTGCAAGTATTAGTTTTAAGCCAGGACAGTGTTTTTCTAGACTTAAAGCTAGGAGTTTCACACCCAGTAATGCTTCTTTTCTTTCTTCGTATGCTACTACAACCATAGTTTTATTTCCTC
>DATNPT010000281.1:0-4375 GCA_036703075.1 Chroococcales cyanobacterium | reverse complement strand
TTCCACTGCTGTTTGCCCTTCTTAAAATCCGCCGATCGCTTTCAACAACAATAGCCGTTACTATTCCACTTCTCGTCTATCTAAGGAATAGAATTCTTTATCTCTAAAGAATTAATAAAATATTAAATTAATTTGTAATTGTAAATACTATGCAACTATCACAGATTAGATTATAATAAGAAACCCCCAGTTGAAACTGGGGTAGAATCAAGCCTAAAGTTGTTGAACTTGTAGCTAAAAACTTTGAGACTTGAGCAAATTTAGCTATCAAACGAAATGCAGCGGAGTCCTTTACTTAGGACACTTAGTTGGTTTTAATGTCCTAGTGCAGCGTGGCTCCAAATAACTATCCCGTTGAAAAAGCTTACTGTACAAGCTCTCTTGCCTTCTGCCTTCTTGCACTAGTAAGCGAACGATTGATAAACCTCAACCTCAGGTTTATCCTCAAGGGATTCGAGAATCGGATTGAAGCGTAACAAGTGGCGGGCGCGTTCGGAGAGTGTATCGAGAGTCGCACGGGGTATGTGAATTGACACCTCAGGACGAAACAGCCAGCGGCGACTATAGCCAATTACGACCATCGGACGCGGCGTTGGCGTATGATTGGGAGTGCCTCGATGCAGACCTCGTACATCGCGGAGCATCACATCACCCAGTTGCATCGTGATGGGTTCTAACTTAATTTCACCCGACTCCATGCGGCGCAGTCCTTCCTCCTTCGACATCATGTGCGTACCGCGTGTAGTCTCAAACGGTCCGTTTTCAAGGGTTACATCCACAAGGGGAAAGTTTACGGCAAGCTGGAAGGGCGGTGTCTCCGTACCCGTTTCAGGGAACAGTGGCGGCGCATCCCGATGCACGTCTTGATAGTCAGACCCTAGCAACGGTGTGTCTGTCGCTAGCTGACACATCACCATATCTTCGCCTACTAATAGCTTAGCGATCGCCAAAATATCCTCATCTTCATAGATACTGGGATCGGCAAAGGGGGCAGTGAAGGGCAGAGTGACATAATAGCGGTTTGGTCCTCGATTTCGCAGCTTGCCTTCGCGCTCGATGTGTTCTTCTAGTAAAGGCGCAAAAGCGTCACGCCAAACATTGAGTGTTGCCGGGGAGAAGTGATTGGGCAACACGTAATAGCCATCCTTCAAAACCGCTTGAGCGAACGATTCGATTTGTTGGTTGTTATAGCGGTTGGTCATCATTTCTTGATTTTAAACACCCATCACAGCTTTGTGGCGGTTGTCAAGGCTTAACTGATACGAGAATCGCTATAGATGCAGTGCGTGAGTTATTAATGAATCTTCTGTGGGGACATGGTATTACCATGTCCCTATGATGACGTATTGATAGGGTTTATCTGAATGTTTCCAAAATAACAACCCTAGATAAAGTGCTTCTAGAGCCATCCTCCGCCATTACAGACTGGGCGTTTTTCCTGTTTCTGCCTGAGTCGGAATAGGCTTGACATCGCTGTAGCCCATGTTCCCTACAACCTCGCGCAACAACGAGATTTGCCCCTCAAAGTCAAGTCCTTCAATTCGGGACAGAACATTATTAATCGCTTGAGCGGGTTGATAGTCGTTAGGTATGTCTACTACAGTATCGCCCATTGCCACGGCCCAAGCATACCAGACGACTAGCTGGTTGTTCTCAGTCAACGCTCCATAGGCACGAGAGAGTTCGGTATCTTCCCGGTTGGCAATCTCTCGCATCACTGCCAACTGCTTGTCATCGGACAGCTCAAAGAATTCTCCAAGGAGTCGGGGCGCAACTTCGGGGTTAGCCGCTGTGGGTGCTGCGGGTGTGATGGAATCGCCCATTTTTTCGTAAACATAATAGAGCAACGCAAGTTTTTCGTCAGTGCCTAAGGCGTCAAAAGCTTCCGCCACTTTTTGGGTTTCGCTGGAACGAGCTGAGGAGCGAGTTGATTCTTGAGCTGAGGTCATAATTTTTCTTTCAAAAGCTAATAACTGTGTTCCACCATTAGAGGTATCAGAGTTTACTAATTAAAATCGCCCTCCGAGAGAGAGAGTCCGCTCGTGCTTGAAATGTTGAATGACTCTTCCTTTTTGAAGAGGCTAAAGATACTTCTCAAGGGTCTAAAGCAATGGGGATCGCCGTTGGTAGGATAAGCGATAGGATTAGAAAAAGTTAAAAAAGCAGGAGTTTATTATGTCAGAAGAACTGAAGCCAGACCCCAAACAAACCGCCGACGTACAAGAAGCTGAGTTAGCGGCTCAAAATATGGCAGAAGGAAATGAACCAGCACCTGAAATTGACGTTGAGGCAGACTACGAAGCTTCAAAAGAATACAGCGTTAGCGACGTTGACAAATAAACAGCAACATCATCTAAGTAAGACTATCGGCATCTAGACCTAGGAAGATAGAAAAGCAGTTAACTGCTAGCTCAAGCTAGGGTTAGAATGCAAAAGGCAGATGGCAGAAGGCAGAAGATAAGAAAGCTTGTACAGTAAGCTTTTTAACATTTTTCAACGGGATATTTATTTGGAGCCACGCTGCACTAGGGTTAGAAGATGCCGAAGAACGTTAATCCCAAATCGAAAACAGACTATTGTGTGTAGTTAGCCCATTGATAAAAACTTAAGCTTGCTCTTTCTTCAGGAGATTACCACAGGCGATCGCTCAACCAAGTTTTTTGGTTGAGCTTTAACTATTTTGATTAACCGTGCATTGGCTTCTCGTCGCATCCGCTCACTCTCAACGTGGACGGCGTCTCAATGCCTCCCGTCACGAATCCTTCGAGTTATCTGATTCTGCGCCGTCTTGCTCGGATGTTGGCTTATTCATCTCATCTTTGAAGCCTCTGAGGGTTTTCCCTATAGCGCTACCCATTTCTGGAATCTTCTTCGGACCGAAGATCGCAATGGCGATGATACCAATAATCGCTACTTCAGGCCACCCTAAACCAAACATAGTCACTCTCCTGGGACATCTCCTTAACTAACTATAGACAGGAAGAGGGCACCCAGAGCGAAAAAACTACTCTCTGGTCAGTGGCAACTTTAACCAATCGCTGAGTTCTTGAGCTAACCAGTCTAATTCTGGGTCAGTAACCAGCTTCTCACTGCACAACTCATACTTCTTCGTTCCCACCCAAATAATCAGACGAGGTCTCTCGATAACATAGCGATGACCGGAAACTGTTCTCGATGCAGGCGGGTTGAAGGTGTCTTGGTCTAATAATAAAACGTGTCGTTTGGTGAGTACCAGTTTACAAATATGCTGTCTGGGTGCTGGAGGAAGCCTGTATTGGAAGCCTAACAGCTTATAGGCTATGGTTATTTGCTGTTGATTGAGTGCAATCTGGAGTCTACCAAAGGAAGGAAAGGGAATATTTTGCAACGTTATCTTAACACTACCCCAGCTAAATAACAAAGCCAAGATTGTTAAAGGGTTAATTCCAAACCCCATAATCAGAAAGCCCGTCAAGTTCAGTATGAGCAAATTCCAGGGAATTACAAACAACATCCAGCCGATGAAGCCCAGTCCACTTCCCTGTCCGGGAATAATAATTTGTAGAGACTCTGCGTCTTTGGTTAGCTGAATTTTGCTACCAAAGGGTTTCTGGATAATACTGAGATATTTATAGTTTTGTCGCTGCGGTCGTTGCGGTTGCTCTAAGGCTTTTAGGGCTTCAACAGCAGACGTTAAACGTTGATTTAAACTCGGTTGGGTCATCCGTCTTAGCCAGTCGATCGCGCTTGGGCTAAGATTGCTTGCCAGCTCAAATTGAATTTGTAAATCCTTTTGCGGTAGGTCGGCGGGATGCTTACCTGTGGTCAAGTACATCAAGGTTGCGCCTAAGCTATAGAGGTCAGAAGCGGGAACGGCACGTCCCCCATACTGTTCTGGTGGCATGTAGCCATAAGTGCCAACTACAGTGATTGTTCCGCCTTCCCTTGCCGCAAGAGTTTGTACTGAACCAAAATCAACCAAGTAAACTTGACCGACACGATTGCCAGAACGATCGCTCAACAGAATATTGCTCGGTTTGATATCGCGGTGGATGACTGGTGGCTGACGCCCATGCAGGTAAATCAAGATTTCTAACAAGGCTTTAGCTAGCTGCTTCATTTCAACTTCGCTAAAGCTACGTCCAGCTTTGAGCTGTTGTTCCAATGATTGGGCGGCGATATAGGTTTGAACCAGGGCAAATCCTTTGGTCTGGGATGAATTGACCTCGAAGTAGTCTATGTAGCGAGGAATCGCCGGATGATTGAGGGCTTTTAATGTTTCGGCTTCGCGTTCAAAAAGTTTGAGGTCATCCCATTCAAAATCATGACTAAAGGACAAAAGCTTGATGACCACTAATTCTTGAGTCTGAAGATCGCGAGCTAGCAGTGTCCGTCG
>DATNPT010000276.1:0-12464 GCA_036703075.1 Chroococcales cyanobacterium | reverse complement strand
GCTAAACTTAAATGCTAAGGCAAACGCCATTGTGCCAATCAGAGAAACGGGAATGGCAAGTGCCGGAATAATCGTGGTGCGCCAGTCCTGTAAAAACAGAAAAATCACCAAAAATACCAGCAATATTGCTTCCGTCAGGGTCTTAAATGCTTCATCTAGTGAGGCAGCCACAAACTCAGTATTGTCGAGAGCGATCGTTGCTTTTACCCCTGGTGGAAATGCCTTTTCCAATTGGGTCATTTTGGCTTTAACCTGTGCCCCTGTATCCCAAGCATTGGTGCCGGGAAGCTGATAAACAAGCAGTGCTACCGCAGGCGAGTTGTCGAACACATTGGTCGTGCTGTAATCTTGTGCGCCGACTTCTGCCCGTCCGACATCTCCAACCCGAATCAGCGTGCCGTCGCTGCCCGACTTCACCACCAAGTTCTCTGCCTCTTGGGGTGTTGTGAATCGACCTGCTGCCCTCAAGGCAATTTCAAATTGCTGGTCATCAGGAGTAGGTTGCTGCCCGATGCGTCCTGCCCCAACCTGAATATTTTGCTCGGAAATTGTATTAACGACATCTTGCGCCGTCACGTTTCTCGCTGCCAAGGCATTTGGATCGAGCCAGATTCGCATGGCATACTTGCGTTCTCCTACAATCCGGGCAAAGCCAACGCCCTCAATTCGTTTAATCTCATCTAAGATAAAGCGATCGACATAGTTGCTTAAGAATACGTTGTCGTATAAGAATTTGCCCTGTGCATCTTTTTCCGAAGCGATCGCGTAGGCAAGAGTAATTGTGGGAGACTGTTTCTGGGTAATGACTCCAGTCCGAGTCACTTCTACAGGGAGTTGAGCATTGGCGATCGCTGCACTATTCTGAACCAATACCTGCGCCGAGTTACGGTCAATTTCTGTTGGGAAAGAGATATTAATCGTAGTGTCCCCATTGTTTGTCGTCTGTGAGGACATGTAAACGATTTGTTCTGTACCGTTAATTTGCTTTTCTAATACAGTCGTGACGTTTTCTTCCGCCGTTTTTGCATCTGTGCCTAGATAATTTGCCGTGACCGTAACCTGTTTTAACGCCAGTTCTGGCAGCTTAGCTAGGGGCAACAGCGGAATGCAAATCCCTCCAAGTAGCACGATCAAGATGGTGCAAACCGTCGTTAAAACCGGTCGCTTGATGAAGGTACTGGAAATATTCAGTAGCATAGATGCTTCAGGAAATAATAGGGACTCAGAGAATGTCTGAGAAGTGTCACAAGTTGCTTCGCTCCCCCAGCCCCCCTTTTTAAGGGGGGAGAAGTTTCTCAAAGTCCCCTTAAAAAGGGGGATGCAAGGGGGATCTTCACCGTCTATGCGTCTCGATTATGACTTTTCAGACATCCTCTCAGAACAAGTTGCTGTCAAAGGTAGTAGATAGGGGGACAAGCGAGACAAGAGCGAAAAGCTCTGAAATTAGTTGCTTTTGACAAAAGCGGTAGTCTTCGAGGTGGCGCTTTTAATTGCCGCGCCATCGGTTAAACTCTGAATCCCAGAAACAATCAACTTGTCAGCTTGATTAATCCCTGAAATCACTTGATAGTTCTGACCTTGCGTGACGCCTAATTTCACAGGTTTTTGCCGCGCTACCTGGCGTGTTTGTCCATTCTCAGTCTTGGTTTGGGCTACAAAGACAAATGCTTGGGCACCCACAGGCTTGACAGCCACCGTTGGCACCAAGATGCCTGGGCGCTGGCTCCAAATGACTCTGGCGCGGACAAACTGTCCATCTCGCAACGCATTATTCTGATTCGGAAACCGAGCCTTGGTAAGGATGGCTTGCTCCCCCGTACTCACTTGCGGTGCAATAAATTGCATTTTGCCGTTGGCAAGTTGCTTACCTGTAGCAGGATCGAGCAATTGTACGGTAAGTCCGTGTCGAAGTTGGGCTAAGCGAGCGGTAGGAACTGAAATTCGCAAGTCCAGTTCATCATTTTGAATAATATTGGTTAAAGAATCACCCAAATTGACATAATCCCCAACTCGAACTGGAATATCTCCCACCGTTCCCTGGATGGGGGCAAGGACGCGATTGTAGTCTAAACTTTGAACCTCAACCTCTAACTCAGATCGGCTGCGTTGCAGTTGGGATTGATTTTGATCCACAGTCGCCTCAGCCCCTCTTAACTGAGCTTGAGCGGCGATTAGATCTTTCCTGCCAACTTCCAGCGCTTGAATGGCGGCATCACGGGCAGCAATCGCACTGTTGATTTGCTGAGTGGCATTGTCTAAGCTTTGTTGAGCCAACGCTCCTTGCGTCACCAGCGTCTTACTCCGTTGGTAGTTCACCTGAGCGAGTTTGAGATTAGCATCTTGATTCTGCACATCGGCTTCTAGGCGCTTAATATCAGATATCTGATGTGCCACTTGTGCCTCTGCCGCTTTAACGGCGGCTTGGGAGTTGGTGACAGTCGATTGTTGGGCATTGACACCAGCCACCGCCGCATTCACAGATGCCTGATTCTGCTCTGGACGCAGCTGAACCATTGGAGTCCCGCGTCTTACCACATCGCCCTGATTCACCAAAATTTGCACAATCCGACCGCCGATTTGCGGTTTCAGAATAACTCGCTGCTTGGCTTCTAGCGTCCCGACAAATTCAGAGCTATCTTCCAAGACTCCTGCTTTCGCCTGCTCTACTTCCACCAAGACGGGTGGAGGTTTACTCGCTGATGCAGAGGGGTTTTTCTTCCCACAAGCATTTGCCAGCATAGAAATGACAAGTGCTATAGCTAAAAAATGATAACTTGTTGTGGCAAATCTTGCTTGCATAGTCCAACCTACGTAAGGTAAGCAATTGAGATTAGTGTTCACTCTCAAAGCTGTTTTGAATAGGGAAGATAACTAAGTTAAGAATGGCTGGAATTTCCATCAGCGCCCTGAGTCGAATCGATGACGGCACTCATCGCTAAAGATGAAGAATCCAGAGCTATAGGGACGTACTTTACTGAGCGAAAGTCCGCTAAGAATCGCCGCCATCGCGTTTACTTTTCCAACTGGCTACATTAGTTTAACTGGCTCTTCCTCTGCCGCTCGAACGATGTCACTCGTCTGGGCATCGATCGCAATCCGAATCGATTCAGGTAGAGCCGAGCGGTGAGCATCGTGAGGGCTTTGAAACGTGTCTTGAGCCTCTGGTTGTTGGCAAGCAATCATTGTTTTGACGTGTTCAAGTTCATCCTCTCGAACTGCAACAAACACATCGTAGAGATTTTCAATTTTGGGACGGCGGAACTCAGTGGGGTGAGAGGTTTGAAATTCGTCAAACATGTAGAGGTCGCCATCTCGATAGTATTCGATCGCGATCGCTGGTGCAGGTAATTGCTTCAGTTGTTCCCCATGCTCTTGAAGGAAAATGTCGTAGGTGTGATAAGCGTGTTCCTCGACAAGCTGCATGAAATGATAGGCAGAGCGGGGAGACAGAATGTAGACTCCAACGATAATCCAGTAGTAAACCAAGGCTCCAGCATGGGCGATAAAGCGATCGATAAAATAGCGATTGCCGCCTAATGACTCCGAAATCAGCAGGTGATGCAGTTCGTTCCAAGATTCGGCAAAGTGAACTTTCAACCAATCAGATTTGCGCCACCAGCCCATTGTTTCGTAGAGGTGGAGAACCGAGGTGTAGGCAAAGTAGGGAACACGATCAACAGTTTCTAAAACATAGAATCGTGGATAGAGACGCTGACGATAAAACGTGTTCAATAGCGCCTCTAAAACGTTAACAAGGAGTCTGATCATCGGACTAATCTCCTTAGAGCTATTTCTGCTCTTTTGTTGTTTGCAGCAGCGATCGCAAATTCCTGCTTCTAGCCTGCAATCAGTCGGGATTTGAAAGTGGGTTCTTGTCGTTGTGAATCCGACAACAGTTGGTAAGCAGGATTCAGTTTTGCAGAGGAGACTTCCAGTAAATGTTGCTCAACTATATTTCTAGGCAATACAAGGCGGCTTTCAATGCCATGTTTGCCAATGATACAAGGAGAGTTTAATTCTCATACTGACCTCATTTGTGAACCTGAGCCTTATTAGTTGTCAGCCGGAAACTACTTGCAAAGGTAACTTGCCATCGACTAGAAAGCATTGAGCGATCGAACCTCGCTTTTTAACAGTTCGAGCAACAAAGGAATCCGGAACGGTCTTCGTTTGAGATGGTTGGCTGATTAGGTAAGTTATGCTTCACCCTCAGTTGAACTATATTATTCAATTTCATCCGAGTTGAAGCCAGTCAAGATTAGCCAGTTAAGCTCTAATTTAACGGGACTTAGACAAAAACACAGCCCAAAATGGTTTCAAACATAGACTCTAGCTATGTTTGTAAACAAGATACTCGTTTGGAAGGAGTGTATCAATAGCAAAAACATCACTAGGGTTGCCTTTGGCAGCAGCCAGATTAATACAAGGTATTACTGAACGGTGGCTAACCCTTCTTTCACTTTGCTGAAAAACTGATCGGGTTGTTCAAACCAGGAAAAATGACCCGCCTTTTCAATCAGAATGAGCTTAGAGCATGCAATCCCCATATGGAGTCGATGGGCATGGAGTGGCGAACAAATAAAGTCATGGCTGCCAACCACAACCAAGGTCGGAACACGGATCTCCCCAAGCCGCGACATCAGATTGGTTTTGTTCCATTGGCATTGAGCAGAACCCTTAAACGCATCCACAGACATTGATGTTGCAGCATGGTGAACCGCATTCAGTTCGAGATTGGCGACATCGTAGTAATAGAATGGCAGGATGGTTTGGGTCAACGTCGCCAGGGCTGCATCTGAATCTGGCATCTCCTGACTCGTGAAGGCTTGGTAGGCGAGGTCAAACCAGGGTTCGTGCTGGTGTTCATGCATACGTGCTGCCATATCTGCACGCGCCTGCTCATCATGGAAGCTTACTGCGTCGAGAAGGATGAGTCCAGCACAATGGTCAGGGTACTGTAAGGCATAATAGACCGCATGACGCCCAGCTTCAGAATGCCCCATTAACCAGACGCGATCGCACCCTAATTGTTGTCGGAGCGCATCGACATCAGCAGCAAACTGATCGTATGTATATTCACTCGCTTGCATCGGTCGCTCTGAGCGACCCGTGCCGCGTGTATCGAGATAGACAACGGTGAACATCGCTTCGAGCGGGGTCAAGGTCTGAAAGTACATATCGGAACTCGGTCCCCAGCCTGGAGTAGGCATGATACAAATGGGACCGGTACCGGAGACTTTGTACCAAAGCTTGAGTCCTTGAGAAATGACGATCGCTTCCTCTGTTTGCAACACAGTGCTTTGCTCCTTGTTGTGAGGTGATAATTAATCCCAGCACATTGAAATTGAATCAAACCTTGTTAGCTGCATCGCATGGTTAGGCGCTGTCCTAATCTAAGTGCCTACTCCTATACCTCTGTTCTCACGCAGAGTTTAATCGATAGCGGAGTCTGGAGGAAGAATGGTCAGACCATATTGGGGAGCCAGGGCGATCGTTTTTTGGATATCCGCATCCGTAACAGGGGGTGGCGGTGCCGTTGGATCGTCAGCCGGAGTGCCAATTTCCATGAAAAACTGCTCCAGTCCAGCGGGTGTTACCCAGCACAACATCTGGGCAGGTTGGTCGCTGATGTTGGCAAACAGATGGCGCTGTCCTTTGGGCGAGTAGATGAAGGTTCCCGGCGTTGCCACAAGGGTTTGTCCCTCAATTTGAAACTGAATTTCTCCCGATTGAACCAAGAAGGATTCATCTTCGCGGCTGTGGATGTGGGGGGGTGTGCCAGTTTGGGGATAAACGATCATTTCCATCAGCGAATAAGTTCCATTTGTATCCTTGCTCACGGTCTTAAAGGTATACAGGTCACCCAGCACCCAGTAGGAAGTTCCTTGACCGGGTTGTAACAAAAGACCGTTCTGATTCATTTGGTTTGCAAACATGACTATTTCTCCACAATGTGAGCTTTACTGAGGGGTGAAAGAGTTATCCGCAACGGATTGTGAAAATGCGAGAACTTAACCTTCGACAGGCGATGTTTCACACAGTAGGAATGGTTCCGCCGTCGATAACATATTCAGCGCCGTTGATATAAGAAGCGCGATCGGATACCAGGAAAGCAACAAGCTCAGCCACTTCTTCGGGGCGACCTGGGCGACCCATCGGAATTCCTCCAAGGGACTCCATCAGTCCAAGTCTTGCAGTATCAAAGTCCGTTCCTGCATTTGCAGCCAATCTCTCGATCAGTCCTGTAGCGGCTGTCGTCTCGATGAAACCGGGAGCAACCGTATTAACCCGCACGCCTCTCGGCGCAACTTCGTTTGAGAGTCCTTTGCTATAGTTCGTCAACGCCGCCTTCGCCGCAGCATAGGCCAAGGTTGCATCATAAAGCGGCAGGGTGCGCTGGATAGAGGAAATATGGATGATGACACCCGAACCTTGCTCTATCATCTGGGGCAGAAACGCCCGATCTAAGCGAACAGCGGAGAATAAATTAGCATTGAATGTTTGCTGCCAATCCTCATCAGTAAGGGCAAGTACGCCACCGCTTGGTGCTGAAGAACCACCCACATTATTGATCAGGATGTCTACTCCACCGAGACGAGCAAACACCTCCTTGATGACTGTTTCCACTCCATCAGGCGTGCTGATGTCAGACTCAATAAATAAATCCGGCGATTGAAGTTCATCAGGCTTTGAGCGGGCAGTTGTGACGACTTTTGCACCAGCTTGCCTCAGACGTTTGACAATCGCTTCGCCCATGCCTTTGGTTCCGCCTGTTACCAGCACTCTCTTGTTAGATAACTCGTTGGGATTAATTGGGATGGTTGTCATTAGCCTAAGATCTCCATGAGTGACAACTGTGTACGCCTTTCCTCGCCAAACAAACGCAACACGAATGTTCCTGCTGGGGTTTACCGTAGCTCCTGATGAACTAGAGCCATGTTTTGTTTTCAAGAGTGTTGTAAAACTAATTAGACTGAAACCGTTTTTCAGTATTCGTATATTCTGGTACCCAACCTTCAGTCGTCGTGAAGTAGCGCACAGCTTTAATCCGTTGCGATCGCGTTAGCTCAAACCAGTGTTCAATGTTTGCTGGGAGGTTGATGTAATCCTCTGCTTGCACCGTCAACTCGACTTGAGTGCCATCAGGACGCACAAAGCCAAATACCCCATCACCAGCAATGATGTAGCGGACTTCACGGTCAGTGTGGTAGTGAATTGTGTCAAACTTAGCCAGTAGTGTGCTGAGGTTTGTCACCTCTGGATGCAGCACAATTAAGTCACGAGACTGATAGCCGTCTGTTTGCTTGAGTTGTTCAAAGTAGCCATCAAACGCTTCGAGAACCTGTGCCTTCTCTTCATCGCTGAGGGCATCTTTTGCTAGTAGATTTTGAACGTCTGGATCGTCTCCAATCGACCAGCACTTTAGCTGAACATTTAAGGGAGCCAGTTCCCGCGCAATATCATCCACAGAAGTATAAGTTGTACCATCTTCAAGTTTTAGAATTGCCATAATACATCTCTATTTGCAATGGATCGGGCTGTCGCTCTACTAGG
This sequence comes from Chroococcales cyanobacterium, assembly GCA_036703075.1. Lineage (GTDB taxonomy): Bacteria > Cyanobacteriota > Cyanobacteriia > Cyanobacteriales > Coleofasciculaceae > DATNPC01. The sequence continues at coordinate 4,910 of DATNPT010000276.1, read as the reverse complement.
GCTGTCTACTTTAAGGATTACTCTAATGTCGTGGTTGTATTGAGTTTTCACTTCCATTTCCTTTGAGTTTTACCTTACGCCATTGCTGCTACAACCTCGTCTGTGGATAGAACTGCATTGGCTAGATATCCAAAGTTGATCAGTGCCGCCTTGTAGCCGTCACCCAACTCCGGATGTCGAGGGGCAGCCGTTGCATCCTTGACGACGAGCACCTCAAATCCCTGTTCAAGCAATTCGCGCAGGTGACATTCGACACAGAGATTTGCCAGCATTCCGAGGAGAATTACTTTGCTGATGGAGCGCTTACGCAGTTGCAAAATGAGGTCATTGCTCTGCGGTCCATAAACTTTGTGGGGACTGGCCACGATCGTCTTGCCATCCTCAATGAAGGGCTTGAAGCGCTCAAGCCAGTCGGCACCTGAGCCAGAAAAGCCGTCGAGGGTTAGTGCGCCACTGCGAACAAACTCTTTGGACTCCATCATCATCTGTTCTAGGGTTCCGGCAAATTTCCAGCCATAGTCGGTGGGGTAGTAATAGTGAGGGGAGATGAAAACCTCAAAGTCATGCTGCTTCGCGGCTTTGAAGATGCGCTCGATGTTCTCGACAGTCTTATTTTCCCTGACACTGTCACCCACTAAATCCCAGGAAACCCCCTTTTCGCTCAAGACATCGTTTTGCGGATCGATGACGACTACTGCGGTGTCATTCTTGTTGATATTCATGGTTTTTCTCCTTGATGGTTGATGTTGGTCGTTCTCTCCGTTCTGGTAGTAACGCACTGAACTTTTTATGGTGTGGTTTGTTGGAAATTGAAATAACAAAGCATCTTAATCTGGGGCTTGACCGAGAGATAGTCAAACATCTCGACAATCCACAATGACCTCAAATTAGTAGGGTTTCAACCAAGAGAAAGTAAGAGACATGCAAACGATCGTGTAACGTCACCACTCGTCGCAAAGTGAGCTGCTTATCGGAGTGCTCGATCGATTAAAGGTGCAATGACCGCGATATTCTTGACCAACTCATCGGAGAGAGAGAACCGCTGTTTTAAATAAGTGGGATCGTTGTAACTCAGCCATACTTTGCCGTCAGCCGCTTCCCATGCCAGCACTTTCAAGGGTAAATCTAGGGCGATCGTCGGTTCTGCCACCATGAGCGGAGTTCCAGCTTTAGGGTTGCCAAACAGCAACAATTGTGTTGGACGCAGACTAAGCTCAACTTTTTCAGCTTCAGCCTGTTGATCGATGCGGGCAAAAATGGTGATGCCTTTTACCTGAAGAACGGCTTCTAAGCGATTAATTGTTTCAGTCACTGAATATGGACTGGGCTGGCTGATGATGCCGTTCGTTGCATTCATAGCAATGGATTTCATTAACTCTAAAGGTTTTAGTTGCGCTAATCTGACTTCAGAATGACGCTGCCAAGATTCACCCGCTTGTAGGTCGGGTTCATGCGATCGAGTACATCAATGAAGACCACCTGCGATGACCAGCGTTTCACCGGTAATCCAGCCTGAATCGGAGGACGCGAAGAAGACAGCCGCAGGCGCGATGTCCTGCACCTGCCCGATGCGACCCAAGGGGGTTTGTGCTTCAACCTGTTTTTGAAAATCGCTTTCGGGAACTCCCGCTGCGTGCAGTCCCTCCGTTTCCACCATGCCAGGATTGATAGAGTTGACACGGATGTTGCGTGGACCGAGTTCTTTGGCGAGCGACTTGGTTACGGCATCGACCGCTGCTTTGGTGGCATTATAGACCGATCCGGTTGCGGGCGCGGCGGTGCTGGCGATCGAACTAATGTTGATAATGCTGCCGCCCTCCGAGCCAAAGTACTTTGCTCCTTGTTGGGAGGTGAGGATTAATCCCAATACATTGAGATCGAACTGTTTGTGGAAGTGCTCTTCGGTGATGTCTTCGAGCGGCAGATATTCATAAATTCCGGCATTATTGACCAGGATGTCGAGCCTGCCAAATACCTGTTGCGTCTTGGCAAAAAGCTGTTCGACTTCTGCTTTTTTGGTAACATCTGCCGGGAAGGCGATCGCCTTCCCGCCCGCACTAGCAATCTCATCAACCACGCGATCGGCTCCTTCTTTGCTAGAGGCGTAGTTGACGACTACGGCTGCACCCTCGGCTGCCAGATGTTTGGCGATCGAGGCACCAATTCCTTTAGATGCACCCGTCACGACTGCAATTTTTCCGTCTAGTTTTTTCATGCTGCTTTACATTGCAAACGAGATTTACTGTTACTGTCTATATTGGTTACAAATCGATCGCGATTTTACTGACCGCCGTGCCTTGCTCCACCGCTTCGTGGGCAGACAGTGCAGTATCAAAAGTGAAATGGCGAGGGTCAACCACTGGACGCAACCGATTGGTTTGGGCCAATCGGGTTGCCTGACGCAGAATCTCACCATGATGAGCACGACCTTCGCCAGTCAATAGAGGCAGAAGTACGAACACGCCCGAATACGTTGCAGCCTTCCGCGAGAGAGGCATCAGGCTATGCTGTCCCCAGCCGTAGCTACTGACGACGTGACCGTAATTGCATACTGCCTTGAACGCATCATCCAAAGTGGAGCCACCAACCGTATCGTAGACCACATCAAAGCCTCGACCATCCGTAAATGTCTGCACGATCTGCTCGATCGATGTGCTGCGATAGTCGATCGGCACGGCACCGAGTTGTTGCACCATGTCCTGCTTTGCAGCCGAGGCAGTCGCGAACACTTTAGCACCACGCGCTTTGGCAATCTGTACAGCCACATGTCCTACACCACCAGAGCCACCGAGTATCAGCACTTTCTGATCGGCGCGTACATTCGCCCGATCAACCAGTCCTTCCCACGCCGTCAAAAATACCAGGGGTAATGCAGCGGCTTCACGCATGCTGAGGTTGGTCGGTTTTTTTGCCAGTAGATCGGGATCAACAGCAGCAAATTCAGCCAGCGAACCTTGCAATCCGCCCACCCCGCCTGTTAGTCCGTAGACCTCATCGCCAACCTGAAACGCGGTAACATCTTGTCCAACCGCTTCAACGATCCCAGCCAAATCAGTTCCTAACACGGCAGGGAGGACAGGTTTGGCATGAGGCGCTTTACCTGTGCGGATTTTGCTGTCGAGCGGGTTAACACCGCTCGCCTTGATTCGCACCAAAACTTGATTGGCAGTGGGTTTCGGTTGCGGAATTTCGGCGTTACGAAATGTCGCAGTTTGAAAATCATCTACAATTAGCGCGTGCATAGTAGGTGATGGCTCCATCTTCCAACTCCTTATCTGTAATTGGTGGACTCAGCCAAAGTCCGCCATTTTGCCGTCTCTTGCTCGACGTAAGCGTTCTTCTCAGCTATTGCCTGAAGCGTATCTGTGCCTAGAGGTAACCGCAGGGGTGGTTCGTCTGTGTTGACCATCTGAAGGATGGCTTGGGCGAGCTTGGTGGGATCTCCTGGCTGTTGATAATTACGTCCAGCTGCGACATCGCGGGTTTTACCGACAGTCTCAGCATAATCAGGGATTTGCATGGCGCTCTGACACAGCGAACTGCTATCGAGAAAATTGGTGCGGAAGTATCCTGGCTCAACGACCGTAGCGTGAATCCCCAACGGGGCTAACTCGTCATGCAGGGCTTCGGTAATGCCTTCAACTGCAAACTTGGTTGAGGAATATATGCCCCACCCTGAGGAGGATCGATAGCCACCGATCGACGAGAAATTAATGATGTGTCCGGAGCGGTGCTGACGCATACTGGGTAGCACCGCACGGGTGACATTCAGCAGCCCGAAGACATTGGTTCGATAAACGCTCTCAACCTCTTCGGCACTGCACTCTTCGATCGCTCCTAGCAAGCCGAATCCGGCATTGTTGACCAGCACATCAATCTGTCCAAATCTCTCCAGCCCTGTTGCAATCGCCGCTTTCACCTGAGCTTCATCGGTTACATCCATGCTGAGTGTCAATATGTCTTTACTTGTCCCGAACTGTTGCAAACCGATCTGATTGCGGGCGGTTGCAATCAATCTGTCACCCGCCGCCAAAACTGCTTCAGCAATCTCGGCTCCGAAGCCTCGTGAAGCACCTGTAATCAGCCATGTTCTCTGAGCCATCATCTATTTCCTTCGGATTCGTTAAGGTTAGTAGCAAAGCTTCGACACGGCTTGCAGCAGCGCTCTAGCTAACGCGAGAGCTGACGCTAACGCGATCGCTTGCGAGGGCGCTTCAGATCTGTGCCATACCACCATCGACAAACAGCTCGATGCCGTTGACAAAGCTGCTGTCGTCTGAAGCGAGAAAGACAACGGCTTTGGCAATCTCATCGGGCGTGCCGACTCTTCCCAGTGGGATAGTGTTGGCTTGGCTGTCCACGAATTCCTGCAACTGCTCGTCACTCAGTCCCAAGCGATCGTAACCAGGAGTCGGAACCACGCCAGGACTAATGGCGTTAACCCGGATATGGCGCTCTTTGAGGTCGAGTGTCCAATTCCGGGCAAACGATCGCACGGCAGCTTTGGTAGCACTGTAAACACTGAAAGCTGGGGTGCCTTTTATAGAAGTAATCGAGGCGTTCAGGATGATAGAAGCGCCCTCTGGCAACAGAGGCAGTGCCTTCTGCACGGTGAACAGCAGACCTTTGACGTTAGTGTTGAACGTTTTGTCAAAGTGTTCTTCAGTGATGGCTCCAAGTGGGGCGATTTCTCCACCGCCAGCATTAGCGAAGATCACATCAAGGTGTCCTTTCTCTTGCTCAATCGTGGCGAACAGGCGATCGAGGTCTTCCAGGTTGGAGACATCGCTCTGAACACCTGTGACATTTTTCCCAATCGCTTCCACGGCGGCATCCAGTTCAGCTTGGCGACGACCCGTGATGAAGACATAGGCACCTTCGGCGACAAATTGCTTGGCAGTGGCAAGACC
>DATNPT010000270.1:0-18500 GCA_036703075.1 Chroococcales cyanobacterium | reverse complement strand
CCTAAAGGATTTAGGGCAATCCCCAACAGGATTGCTCCATCTGCAGCTCTAACGCTCCACAGTTGTCCGATCGCCATACTTAATCAAAAGCGCGATCGCAAGACTCACGGCAAAAATCAACACCATACTCAATGCCGAGCCAAATCCCCAGTTCTGAGTCGGGCCCAAAAACTGGTTATAAATTAGACGCGCACCTGTCATGCTCGATGCTCCACCCAGCAATTCAGGGTCAACGAAATCCCCCAAAGCGCTAATAAACACCAGTAAGGAACCCGCCGCAATTCCTGGCAGCGATTGAGGTACTGTTACCTTCCAGAAGGTTTGAATCGGATTAGCCCCCAAATCGGCAGCCGCTTCCAAAAGCCGTTGGTCTAGCTTTTCTAAAGAAGCATAGAGAATCAAGACCATGTAGGGGAGATAACTATAACCCATGCCAACTAACACGGCAGGACTGCGATTGAGTATCTCTAACGTTGGTAGCCCAATACTCATCAGCACTGTATTGAGCAGTCCTGTGGGACGCAAAATCGTAATCCAGGCATAAGAACGGAGTAGCGAAGAAGTCCACAGAGGTAAGACAAATCCCAGGATGAGTAGGTTGCGCCAACGATTTGGTGCCATTTGGGCAATCCAATACGCGACGGGAAATCCCAAAATTAGACAAACTAGCGTAGTCCCAACCGCGAAATAAAGCGATCGCCCCATGACTTGGAGGTTAAGCGCCTCAAACACTCGAAGATAGTTATCAATGCCCGAAGGATTGACACTCATCCCAGGTCGGATATTTGGCACCAAACTCAGCTCAAAAATAACGAGCGTCGGCAGTACCAGCAGCAACGTCAACCAAACCCCTGATGGACCAAGCAACGCTAGTCCTTCCAGCCATTGCCAGCGCGAACGTTTCCCCTCATTGAGAGCTGGAGGTTCGGCGATGCTATCCGTGGCACTGGGATTAGGGAGAGAGGGAGGGGTGATGTTAGTCACAAGCGGCTAAAAAATTATGAATGGTGAGTTATGAATGCTGAAAAATAGAATGATTTTAAGGATTTTTAGTTGGCTGAACTGATGGCATTATTTTTGGATAGAAAAGAGGAAAACATTACTAATTGCTGTACTCGATTAATTTCAAGACCTTAGCATTTCATCATTCATCATTCACACTTCATAATTTTAAGCGCTTGTCAGTTGAGTCCAGTAGCGATCGTAAACTTCGCTAATCGCGTCTTCAAGAGGTGAAATCCCTTCACAATGCTCGATCAATGACTCTGGGGGGAATAGACTCTGATTCGTTTGGATTGCAGACGGTAACTGATTAAACGCCACTTGGTTGGGTGTTGCGAAGCTCAATCGTTCGCCAATTTGAGCCGCAACATCTGGCTGCAAAATAAAGTTAATCCAGGCGTAGGCTCCTTCCACATTTGGAGCTGTTTTGGGGATTGCCAGGGTATCGACCCATAGAGACGAGCCACTTCGAGGCAGTACGTACTTAAGGTCTTGGCTTTCTTTAAACAGTTCGTTGGCATCCGAGGAATAGCACATAGCTATGAGCAAATCTCCGCTCAACATTTGCGGTCGCCATGCATCCGTAGTAAATGAAGCAATACTAGGCTTCAATTCTCTCAGTTTTTGATACGCTTGTTGAATTTGTTGAGAATTAGTGGAGTTGTAGGAGTAGCCCAACATTTTCAACACCGCGCCCATGACTTCTCGCGCATCGTTGAGTAGCGACATCCGTTTCAATAATTTCTGCTGATTGTTCCAAAGATAGTTCCAATCTTGCGGTGCTGGGTTCAGCTTCTTCGTATTGTAAATTAGACCTGTTGTTCCCCAACTCACGGGTACGCTATAGCGATTTTCCGCATCGTAGGAGGGGTTTTGAAACCGAGGAAACAGATTTTCTAAACCAATAAGACGGGAGTGGTCGAGTTCTCTCAACAAGCCCAATTCCACCATCTTCCTGACCATATAGTCAGACGGGTAGATGATGCTGTAAGCACCACCTCCGCCAGCTTGGAGCCGAGCGAGCATTGATTCGTTGGAATCAAACACATCAGCGATCGCTTGAATTCCCGTTTCTTTGGTAAAGCGATCGAGTAGATCGCGATCGGTATAGTTATCCCAAGTGTAAATATATAACTGTTTTGAAGAACTTTTACTCGTGACTTGCGGTCGCACCTGTGCTAGCGTCCAGCCACACCCAGACAAGGCTACGCTCGATAGCGTCGCTGAAGCAGCGACCTTTAAAAACTGACGACGAGTAGAGTGCCTTAGAAGTGGTTGATGGTCATTGGTCATTGGTTATTGGTTGTTGGTTATTGGTTGTTGGTTATTGGTTGTGGGCGCTCGAACCAACAACAAACAACCAACAACAAGTAACGCTTAGCAATAGCGTACCCCCTGTTCCAGTGGCAGGGGTTCGCCAGTTGCCGCATCTGTATTGTGACAGGCAAACATGGTATTGGGGGAGAGTTTCTCAAACTCCAAGTCATCACCGTAATTTTGCAGCAGATAGCCACGCAGTTCTTTTATAGGTAGCTGAGTGAATTCATCGAGTTCTGAGGTGAACGATCGCAAAATCAAGGACGCAGTTGGACGACAATTAACCATAAGCTTGGCAACGAATAGTTCCTTGACGCCCCAATGTCTGCCGTAAATCACGTCCTGTCCTCGACGTTGCAGCTCGAGCTTCATCGACTTGCCATCACTATCAAGGAATGTTGCGATCGCATGCGTTGTACAGTGAGACTCTAACTCTTGTAACAATGCGCTGACTCCTAGAGAGAGCATGCCTTCACTCCTCCAACGCCAAACAATCTGTAGCCGCCCAACGGGCATAAACTGGGGTGTTGGGGTCTGGCAATTTATTGGTGACGTTGGGTAGCATCACGGTTAAGCGATCGCCGCTGAGCAACTCGACAATATAGTGAATGTGAGTTCCCATGTACATAACATGCTGAAGACGACCCTCAAAGCAATTTATTTTTGATTCCGGGGGAGAAAGACTTAAGCGAATTTTCTCTGGGCGGATGCTGATCCTAACGTCCTTGGATTGGCTAATCGTCTCCCTCGGAACTTTATGCTGCACGACGATTTGTAGACCTGTCTTTGTCGTCATCTGGAGTGTCGAGGCATCAGCCGCTTCCACACGCCCCTCAAATAAATTGGTATCTCCAATAAAATCCGCTACAAACGCCGTTTTGGGATATTCGTAGATTTCGCTTGGGGTACCCACTTGCTCGATCTTTCCGCTACGCATGACTGCAATGCGGTCAGACAGACTTAACGCTTCTTCTTGGTCGTGGGTGACCATAACAAAGGTCAACCCTAGCTCTTGATGTAGATTTGAAAGCTCGACTTGCATTTCTTTACGTAGTTTCAAATCTAAAGCCCCTAACGGCTCGTCTAACAATAGCACTGCCGGTCGGTTAACCAAGGCTCGTGCTAAAGCCACTCGCTGCTGTTGTCCTCCAGACAGCTGTGCGGGAAACCGATTGGCGTAAGCTTCCATTTTGACTTGTTTGAGCGATTGTTTCACTCGCTCTTCAACTTCCGCGCTTTTGAGCTTTTTGAGCCGCAGACCAAAGGCTATATTCTCTTTCACGCTCAAGTGATTAAACAGAGCATAGCTTTGGAAGACAGTGTTAACCGGGCGTCGATGGGGGGGGATATGATTCATTGGCTGGCCCTGAATCAGCACCTCTCCAGCGGAAGGAGCATCAAACCCTGCCACTAAACGCAGGGTTGTCGTCTTACCGCAGCCAGATGGACCGAGAATACTAAAAAACTCTCCTCGGCGAATATCTAGGTCAACGCCACGAACAGCTGTCTCTCCATTGAAAACCTTAAAAACCTTACGGAGTTCAACATCAAGCTCGGCCGTTGTATCCGGAGAGCGTTGTTCTTTAACGGAAGTTTGAGACATAGTAGTTATTTCAACAGTTACGATGCCCTAATCTAGAGGCTTAGTCTGTCGATCCGTTGAGCGTCGTTTTTATACTTGGGTTTATTTTATCTGCCTATATCGTAGTCTTGATGATATTGCTTCACCTGGCGCTACTGGTTTCGATCGGGACGTCTCGAGATCGGCTTGAGGCATTTCCCTGGTATAAAGGCGTCATAAGCAACAATAGACAAGGTAAAAATTTCTGTAGACTTTTAAGGCACTGAAATTTTCTGATATGACCGTAATCCAGCCTTCCTCCGTAGGGCGTACTCCTACCCCTCGTACCGTCGGACGCAAGTACCAATCCGTATTTGTCATGCTGTTTGTGAGCGCCTTCCTTGTGGGAGGAATCGGCTCTCGTTTAGCCTATTTGCAGCTCGTTCAAGGCGATCGTAACCGACAACTGGCAGAGGATAACCGGATTCGTTTGATTCCCAAGCAGCCAGTGCGAGGTAACATTTTTGACCGTCAGGGGAAAGTTTTGGCTAGCAGCCGGTTGTCTCGTTCCGTGTTTCTTTGGCCAGTCGCGCTGAAGAAAACGGAGTGGCCCAAAACTCGCAAGCGTCTATCGGAGCTTTTAAAGGTTCCGGAAGCCGATATTCAAAAAACGGTAGCCAAAGCTGGCTTTAACTCGCCGTCGCTCATCCGGCTAGAGCGGGGTATCAGTCCCGCTCAAATTACGGCTTTAGCTGAGTACAGCAATGAACTCGAAGGGGTTGAGGTTGATATTGAAGCCGTGCGAGATTACCCCAATGGGGATATAGCGGCTCACATTCTTGGTTACACTGGCGAACTCAATGATGAAGAACTCGCCAAGCGCAAATCTGAAGGCTACCGTCTCGGCGACATCGTCGGTCAAATGGGAGTGGAAGAAGCCTTTGAGCCAATGCTCCGGGGAGAGTGGGGAGGACAGCAAGTGGAGGTCGATGGCGCGGGTCAGGTGCTGAGAATTCTCGGTCAAAAACACGCCAAATCGGGTAAGGATGTCACCCTGACGATCGATCTAAAAACGCAAAAGGCAGCTGAGGCGGCACTTGGCGGTCGCAAAGGCGCGGTTGTCGCCCTCAACCCGAACACAGGTGCTGTCCTAGCTATGGTCAGCCAACCCGCGTTTGACCCAAACATCTTTTCCACTCGCATTACCTCAGATATTTGGAAGCAACTACAGGGTAAAGACCACCCCTTTGTTAATCGAGCGATGCGAGGCTTTCCCCCAGCCAGTACCTTCAAGGTCGTAACGCAGACAGCAGGGATGGAATCGGGTAAATTTCCTCCCAGCACGGTACTACCTACCTATGCCGCTTTGAACGTTGGCGGAACCTCCTTTGGTGAGTGGAACCACGCGGGATTTGGACCGTTAGGATATGTAGGCGCTCTGGCGATGAGTAGTAATACATTCCACGGTCAGATCGGTAGAGGTGTTGGAGGTCCAGCACTGATCGAATGGGCGCGCAAATATGGCTTTGGGCAAAAAACGGGTATTGAATTGTCGCAAGAATCCACTGGCTTGGTCGCGGATGATGCGTGGAAGCGGAAGAACTTTAACTGGGAATGGACGGTTGGCGATACGGTCAATATGTCCATCGGTCAAGGATTTACTCAAGCCACACCCTTACAAGTCGCTGTGATGTTTTCCGTGCCTGCTAATGGTGGCTATCGGGTTAAACCCCACCTGCTCAAGGATAATGAGGAGTCAAAAAACTGGCGAGTGCCGATGCATATCAAGCCAGAAACCATCGAGACGCTGCGTAAGGGACTGCGTGCAGTGGTGGCTGGTGGTACTGGAAAAGCGCTGGATATGCCATATCTCCCACCAGCTGCTGGAAAGAGCGGAACAGCCGAGGCTCCTCCCGGCAAGCCTCACACTTGGTTTGGAGGCTTTGCACCGTTTGATAAACCAGAGATTGTGGTTGTAGCTTTTGTAGAGCATTCTGGCGGTGGCGGTGGTAAGGTAGCAGCACCCATTGTTCGTCAGGTGATGGAAGCTTACTTTAACAAAAAACCACCTCAGCCCGATAAGGAGAAGCAAGAACAGAGTAATCAGTAAGAGGCACCTTACCTGGGTCTAGGAAGGAAACTAGTGCAAGCAGGCAGGAGGCAGGAGGCTCTTATGCAGAAGGTAAGAAAGCTGGTACAGTAAGCTTTTTAACCTTTTTCAACTGGTCACTTATTTTTGCCTCGCTGCACTAGTAGTCCTAAGCCCCATTTTCAGGTGAGGTATTATTGGAAAGATTAAGTTAGGATGGGTAATCCTTGCTTAGCCTGAGTGTAGTCTACATAACGCATCTGCCCGATCGCTAGCGGAATCCTTTTTATCAAAAGGGTTTCCTCTCGTCTCAATCCCCTCGCCCAAGGAAGCTGCTGCTTTGAATACTCAATACGTTGGCTGGCTTTACTGGCAGGGCATTCATAACGATCGGTAATATCCGCGATCGCGCAACCCCAGAAATAGCGATCGCGTCAGGCAGGGTAAAACAATCAATCGACAACAGAGCTTTCTCTAACAAAGATTCTGACTCAGAACAAAACGTTGTCGTTTGCCATCCGTCAAACTGGTTAAATCTACCTCAAATGGATGGTTTGGGCAATCGCGTGCATCGCCTCCATTTCTTAGCGTTCGGCATCCGAAGGCTAGAATTATGGCAACTATCTCTCATCAGTTCGTATTGGTCATAACTAGAGAGCTTGTCACAGGGTGCGAACCCTCGCAGCAGCGAGATACTCTCCAGCTCTTTGGGTGATTGCGCTGAGCGCACGACTCATAGCCGCTCGCTTTCCTGAACTTAGTCTCTACTCTTGTAGACCTATGGATGTACTCATTGTGGACAAGCCGACTCAACCATCTCAGCTCTACACTGTCTTCAGCGATATCTCGGTTAAGCCAAAGACTTTGCAGGCAAAATCTACTCTATCCCAAGACCAAATCGTTGTGTCAGGATTGGGAAAACACGCGCAATGGCAGCCCAATAATAGCAACACTAACGCTGGTGTCCCAGCAAGAGGCTGAGTATGAACAGTCGAGGCAACCCTACCGACCGAACGACAGCGATATCAGCGGTATTAAGGATGAAACCAGTCTCTTTCTTTGATGACCCACCAGTCATTCTGGTAGTGGATGATGACCCGTTGATGCGGCAGCTGTTACGCCGAGTCATGGAAAAAGAAGGCTATCAGGTTGTTGAGGCAGCAAATGGCGAGCAAGGTTTAGAAGCCTACAAACGCCTCAAGCCAAATCTTGTCTTATTGGATGCTCTAATGCCTGTCATGGATGGCTTCACTTGCTGCACTCACTTGCAAATGCTGATCGGTGACAACTCTTGTGACAGCGAGGCTTTTGTTGCTGACAGCAAAAATGAACAAGGCGTTTCACGCACGCCAGTACTGATGATTACAGGTCTAGATGACCCAGAATCAGTAGACCGCGCATTTGCGGTTGGAGCGACTGATTACGTGATGAAGCCTATTCACTTTCCCGTGCTGCGTCAACGAGTACGGCGTCTAATCCAACAAGCTCAGCTTTATCAACAACTCAAGTTGGCGAATCGGGAGTTGAAACGTCTGGCCGCTCTAGATGGACTGACAGGGGTAGCTAACCGGCGTCGGTTTGACGAATACCTAGAGGCTGAGTGGAACCGCATGGCACGGGAAAAGCAGCCGTTGTCTCTGATTCTTTGTGATATCGACTTTTTCAAGAAATACAACGATTCCTACGGTCACCAAGCAGGGGATGACTGCTTGCGACGGGTTGCTGATGCCCTGCGCTTTTGCGCTAAGCGATCGGTCGATTTAGTGGCGCGGTACGGAGGTGAAGAATTTGCAGTAATTCTGCCTAACACTACAGCAGATGGTGCTTTTCAGGTTGCTGAGGAAATTCGGGCAGTGGTAAACTCTCTAGAGATTTCCCATGCTCAGTCAGCCGTGAGCCAGCATGTGACACTCAGCTTAGGCATCGCCTGCCTGCACCCGACTCCCGATGCATTGCCAGCAGTCCTGATTGCCGCCGCTGATACCGCACTCTATCAGGCAAAAGCAGCAGGGCGCAATCGGTCTTTTCCGCAAATTTCTACTTAATTTTTCTTCTGGATACGACGTTAGCAGGCGTGTTGTCGCTGAATGTCGGATTAAGCTGATGTGCCGGATTGTGAAAGCACGTCGGCAATCTGGTTATTGGAGCGCGTTGCCAGTTGTCCGTTGCCACTGACTACTACTCACTGATAGAAAATTCGCAGTGAAGCAAGCTTTCTTGAATGCCGAGCGAGCTTAAGACTGAATCTAAAACTTACTAAATGGGATATAAAAATCCGGATGAGTTTTACAAATTCTACTGTTTTAACTCAGTTTCTATGTGCCACTTTTTCAATAGTCCACTCATTGTCGATGAGTTGATAAACCAGTGATACTTAACCTTAGATATAGGCTTATTACGATATATCTGATGGACTTTGACTTCTCCCTAATTATAGGTCCTATCAAAACAGAATCGTACTCTATAATATAGGCGATAGATAAAGTAATAAAAATTAGAGTTTCATTTAGAAAAAATTTTAATTTCTTGGAACCTTTCGTTTCTTCTTGACGACTTTGATAGTAACAAGGCATCGATAAACCGATAGGTTGATGGAAGGAACTATGAAACGCACACTCAAGTCTGTTATTACTATTTCTGTTTTAGCCGTTACTGCAATCGCGCCTGCGATCCTTTCTGCTGGTAGTGTTTCCGCTAAACCGGCTGGAACTGATGCCAATTACATTGGTGGTGGTGTATCAGCAGGCGTAACCAATGGCGGACAAGAGGGAGATGCCGCTAATGTGGGCGGTAACATTCAAGGTCGTATAACAACTTCAAAAGCTCCCGTCTCAGTACGCGGTTCTGTCCTATTCAATGATGATACTAGCGCCATCATTCCAATGGTTTCCTATGATGTTCCCGTCACTAATAATGCCAATGTTTATGTTGGTGGCGGCTATTCCTTCGTCGAAAAGGATGGAAAACCCTCCCCTCTGGGTAACCAAGACGCTCCTGTAGTAGCTGTGGGAGCTGAAGCACAACTGGGTCAAAACATTGTTGTCTATGGTGATACCAAGCTGGGCATCAATGCTTACAAAAATAGCCCTGCTTCTGCTGTTAGTGTCCAAGCTGGTGCAGGTTTCCGCTTCTAAAGCTCTTAAACCGTCGTCCACGGGTAATAGGTAAGGATTGATAGTAAAAAGCCACCTATTACCCAACAGGCTTTTAATAGCTTCTTAATCTTTCAGGTTCTAAAAAAATTTCTGACAAAGCTTCTCTGTAGTTTTTCCTTAATGAGGCAGAACTACAGAGAATTTATAGGTAGATATAGTAATATTAAAAGTTGAGAAATAGCTTTAGCACTCAATAAAATAACGAGCGGTAGACCAGTTATCTATAGCGTTAATTTTCTTTTATGAGAGCTTTTTAATCGATTACCCTTAGCCATCCTCTACGAGATGCATGCAGCAATCGTTTAATTAAGCGATTTTGTTGGGTATTTAGAGAGGAATCACAACTAAGTCGCTGAATTTGATGAAGTTGCGTGCGAGAGATGCGACGAGAACAAAGAGACTGGCTGTATATCTGTACAAGGCCTGTGGAGAAGTCGATTGGCGAACGCATTATCTTAAAACTCAATAAATTTCAGACTTTAATAAAACGTAATCAATTTAGCTTTAGCTATAGGTCTAGTGTGAATTTTTAGTGAGTAAGTAGCTTCTACCGATAGAGAGATTTATACAGCAGGTTTTGCTATTTTTATTTAAAATATTTGCCCACTGCTCTCAAGAGGAGTTAGCTGCAAAAACTATTTTTTAAGTAAAGTAAAAATGTATGAGTGTGTTCGCGTTTCTGGCAGGCGATGGGTTAAGTTCAAACCGTGACCAGCGCTCGCTTATCAGCGACTAGGTGGCATTGTGGGAATTGAACACCAATGGGTGCGCTTTTAGCGCGAAAGCCTGTCATCTGTAAAGGTAGGGAATTCTTACTCTCGCAGCCGACTGAGCATATTTTCCTAGTGGAAAGCTAACTGCATCGCCTCTAATCTAGGACTAGTTGTTTCGATCGTTGATGCAAGCGAGCCAAGTTGAGAATTCCGAGAGCCGTCAAGCAGATTAGAAAAGGTAGTATTAGGATAAAGAGATATATTTAGCATAATCCCGAGCGATTTACCGGTAATATTGTTAACTTGTCAAAACTTGTAGCTCCAATGGTTCAATCTCAGACTTCCCCTACTATCCGCAAACTGTCTAAAGTAGAAGGCATCAAAGAACGCAGCAATTTCTTGCGCGAACCGGTGGCAACAGAGTTGCGGCAAGACACTACTCACTTTAGTGAAGACGGCATTCAACTTCTGAAGTTTCACGGGTCTTACCAGCAGGACAACCGGGACAATCGGGTTAAAGGACAAGAAAAAGACTACCAATTCATGCTTCGCACCCGTAGTCCTGGTGGGTTCATACCGCCGCAACTCTATCTAGCGCTCGATCGCTTATCCCAAGACTACGGCAACCATACGCTCCGGGCGACTACTCGTCAGGGCTTCCAGCTTCACGGCATCCTGAAGAAGAATTTAAAAGAAGCGATCGCATCCATTATCCGTAATATGGGTTCGACTTTATCGGCTTGTGGCGACGTGAACCGCAACGTCATGGCTCCCCCCGCCCCTTTCAAGAATCGTCCAGAGTATGAGTATGCCTGGGAGTATGCCGATAATATCGCTGACCTACTCAAACCTCAAACGGGTGCTTATTACGAGATTTGGCTGGATGGCGAAAAGGCAATCAGCGCGGAAGAAAATCCTGAAGTCAAGGCAGCACGGCAACGCACTATCAACGGCACCAACATCCCAGACTCCGAGGAACCGATCTACGGTACTCACTACATGCCTCGGAAGTTTAAGTGTGCGGTGACGGTACCGGGGGATAATTCCGTTGACCTCTACACTCAAGATGTGAGCCTAGTTGTCATTACCAACGAGCGGGGAGAACTTGAAGGATTTAATGTTCTTGCGGGTGGAGGATTAGGACGCACTCACAATAAAGAGGATACGTTTGCGCGGATGGCAGATGTCATTGGCTACGTGTCGAAGGATGAGGTTTACGACTTGGTGAAAGCGATTGTCGCGACGCAACGGGACTATGGCGATCGCGCTGACCGCCGTCATGCCAGAATGAAATACGTGCTCCACGATTGGGGAGTTGATAAGTTCCGAGAAACGGTTGAAGGTTACTTCGGCAAGAAAATTGAACCTTACAAACCGCTACCAGCCTTTCAGTACCACGATTACCTGGGATGGAACGAGCAGGGAGACGGTAAGCTTTTCCTGGGAATTTCGATCGATAATGGTCGGGTTAAAGATGAAGGCACGTTCCGACTCAAAACGGCCTTGCGGGAAATTATCGAGCAGTTTTCCCTTCCGATGCGGCTGACACCCAGCCAAAATGTCATCATTTATGAGATTGAACCCTCGCAGCAGCTAGCTATTCAGCAGATTCTCGATCGCCACGGCGTTCACATCTCTCCCGAAAGCATCGAACCGTTGGTGCGCTACTCAATGGCATGCCCAGCGCTACCCACTTGCGGCTTGGCGATTACCGAGTCAGAACGAGCACTCCCTGGCATACTTCAGCGGATTCGCACACTCTTAGATAAACTGGGTTTACAAAATGAGCATTTTGTAGTAAGATCTACGGGCTGTCCCAATGGGTGTGCTAGACCTTATATGGCAGAGTTGGGGTTTGTTGGGAGTGCGCCAGAATCTTTTCAAGTTTGGTTAGGAGGTTCGCCCGCTCAGACGCGCTTAGCACAACCTTATATCGATCGGATGCCGATTCATGAGTTGGAATTGTTCCTAGAGCCGATTTTTGTCTTCTTCAAGAAAGAGCGTGAAGCGGGAGAGAGTTTCGGTGATTTTTGCGATCGCATGGGGTTTGACGCGATTCGTGACTTTACCGTTACCTATGAGTCTCCAAAACTTGACGAGCAGTCCGATACTGGCTTAGTCAATGAGGTGATTAAACCCGATCCTTCTACGGTATTCGCGAGCAGTAAAGTTCGTTATCGCATCGGCGTGCGCGATGAACTTTACAACCGGGTTAAGGAAGCAGCAGCGAAGCAAGGTAAGTCGATGACTCAGCTTGCAGCAGAAGCTTTGGAAGCCTACTTGAAGGAAACTAACAAGGGTTAATTAGTGTAAAACAAAAGCTGGATTGCCATCGATTTTTAGGTTATCGGTGGCAATTTTTTTCGAGTAGAACAGCACTCCCCTGAGAGTGAAGCATTCAGACACAAAATCTTGGGTTTCCCTAAAATTTACCGCGATCTTCGGCAATTGCTACTTCAAATTCCTCTAACGCCTGCACGCTACCTACCTGCCACGCTCGTTCCACTGCCATGGGAACCAGCCGAGTCAGAGAGATATCTGGGAAGATAGGACTGGTATCAGATTTGACGTACTTTCCCTCCCTCAGCAAATAGATGCCGAGTTTACCGCGATCGTAGATCCACAGTTCTGGAACAGCGATCGCTTCATAGGCATCAAGGGTTGTTTTAGAGGTAACATCTGTCTCAATGGCAAGATCGGGAGGAGGATCGTCAGGTTCGAGTCTGCGATGACCGATCATTTGCTGGTAATTCTGGATGTAGAAGCAAGCATCGGGTTCAACTCCTGCTCTATTCTCTTGCTTAAAGGTAGTTGAACCAAAGGGTTGGTATCGGATACCTTTCGCTTTTAGCAAAGTTTTCACAATATCCGAGATTAGATCTCTAGGAACTTCGTGTTCGGGTAGAGGTACCATGATTTCCAACGTTCCCTTGCTGTAGGCTACTCTTGCAGACCGCTTTTCGCCCATTTCCTCCAAGATGGACTCGAATTCCTCCCATGTCACATTCGGGATAGTCACTGCACTACCGGGAGCTAGCTGCATCTGGCTAACAGGTTTAATAACGGGGGATACAGCAGTCATATCGTTCAAATGTACGGTACCTTAGCTTCTAAAGTAGCGTACTAGCTTGCTACTGCAACGTAGCACAGCTTGAACTAGCCATTTCTATATTCCGAAAAATAAACAAGGATTTTCTGAGTACACTTTCCTAAGATGAATGCCACTAACTTAACCATTAATCACCTTGCGCGGGGGGTTTGGGGGAAACCCCCAAGTCCGGGTTTTCTCTAATACCTACAGCTTTCGCCTTAAGCCAGTGCCATTCTTCCTAAGATTTATAAATGTGGCTCACTGCCAATGTAGTCAACTCCTGAGAGGGTACATCCAGCACTAGCTTTCCGGCTTGAATGCCGAGAATGCGATCGCTATATTGCTTCGCCAGTTCAACTTGATGCAGATTACCAATAACCGTTAATCCTTCTTCCTGACAAAGCGATCGCAATAAACTGAGAACAGCATGAGCTGTTTTGATATCGAGACTGGCAACAGGTTCATCAGCTAAAATTAAACACGCTCCTTGGGTCAATGCACGAGCGATCGCGACTCGCTGTTGTTGGCCTCCAGAAAGGCGATCGGCACGTTGAAATGCTACATCCAGCAGTTGCACTCGCTCTAACGCCGCCATCCCTTCCTGCAGTAAACTATGCGGAAAACGCCCCAACCAACAGCGCCATAACGGTAATTCTTGCAAGCGCCCTCCGAGACAATTTTCTAAAGCACTGCGACGGCGAACTAGGTTAAATTGTTGAGCGATCGTGGCAATTTGAGCGCGAGCTTGTCGCAATTCTTGAGCAGAACAGGCTGTTAAATCTTGTCCTTGAAACCACACCCGCCCCTTATCCGGTTGCAGGAGTTGAAGCATACAACGCAGGAGTGTTGTTTTCCCGGCACCACTCGATCCTAAGATTGCCGTAAATGTATGCGGCTCAATCTCAAAGCTGATTTCATTCAGGACAACAATACCTTGTTTGTAAGACTTGGTAAGCTTTTTAACGGTAAGCATTAATCATTTGTTGTTTGTTGTTTGTTATTAGTTATTGGTTGTTTGCTCAGACTCCTCACAAATAACCAACAACTAATCACCAATAACTATCCCAATCGTTGCCGCAAATACGCACTCAGAGCATCGATTAAACTGACCATCGTCAAAATTAAGAGCAAAATTGTGGCAAGGCGGGAAAAATCGAGCAGTTTTAAACTGACCAATAGTTCATAACCAATGCCGCCAGCTCCAACAATGCCCAAAATGACAGAGGAGCGAACGTTAAATTCCCAGAGATAGAGGGTTACGCCAATTAGTCCCGGTAGTGCTTCGGGTAGGACAGCAAAGCCAAACGTGCGGAGTCGATCGCTTCCGGTTGCTTCAATGGCTTCGATGGGTTCGGGAGGTATGGTTTCCAGCACTTCGGCATAGAGTTTTGCCATAGAACCTGTGGTGTGAAAGGCGACACCCAAAGCACCAGCAAATGGCCCTAAACCGACAATGGACACGAAAAACAAGGCAAAGATGGCTGTATCAATGCCTCGGAGAAGATTTAACACTCCGCGCAGGAGCATTGCTAACCTCGGCAAGGGAGTGATGTTCCGAGCAACGACAAGGGCAAGAGGAAGCGCCGCCAAAATGGCAACAACTGTGCCAACAATTGCGATCGCTAAAGTCTCCCAAATTGCCACCAAAAAGGAGGGTAATTCCGAGAAGTCAGGTGGCCACAGCCTTGTCAGCCAATCACCGAGACGAGGCAGTCCTGCCCAAAATTGTTGAGGCGAAACTTCTGCGGTGCGGAGGCTTGCCACTAGCACTGCCAACGTCAAAAGTCCCCAAAATCCTTGTTGCAGTAAGCGCCATACCCCACCCTGTCTGTGCTGTTCAGCTCGCAAAATGGTCTCGAATTCAGTCGATTGGCTCCGATTGGAAGCGTTTAACGAGGGCGCTCGTTTGGTCATTTCAGCTTGCCTACAGATTTACCCGCTGCCTGGATGGAGGCATAATTTTTGCCATCTGAGGCGACAAAGCCAGTATAGTTTTTTGGTAACAATTGCTTCGCCTGCTCTGGCGACATAGTCACGAGTGCTTGCTGGAGTTTTGTTTTAATCTCATTGGGCAACCCGCCGCGAACGGCGATTGGGTCATTGGGTAAGGGTTGGGATTGCCAAATAATCTTAATTTTCGATTTGTCAATGCGTCCGGTGCTTGCCAAAACGTCGAGGTTGCGATCGTAGTCGGAGGCAATATCAGTCTGTCCGCTAATTACCGCGATCGCTTGAGCGGCGTGGCTTGCCCCTTCAGTGTAGTCAAACACTGTCTTCGGATCGAGGTTGCGGCGCTTGAATTCAGCTTGAGGAATCAGCCAGCCAGAAGTCGAGCCGACATCAGCAAGGCTTAATTTCAGCTTTTTCCCTTGTTTGCTTTGTGCAATTGCCTCATCTAGGGTATTAAAGGGAGCATCCGCACGCGCCATCAGAACCGCATAATAGGTAGGTTTGTCTTTGTATTTCACGGTTGCGATCGCTTGGATTGAGGGCTCGTTGTGATTGGCGAGAACGTATCCCCACGGCCCTAACCAAGCTGCATCGAGTGTTTGGGAGCGTAATGCTTCGGAAATTCCCACCCAATCCTCCGTAACCGTTACCTTAGCTGGTAGATTCACGGCTTTTGCGAGTTGATTAAACAGGGGTTCAAATTGCTTGCGGTTCTCACCGGGTGTCGGAAAATAAGGACCAACGCCAAATTTTAGCTCGCTCAATTGTGCCGTAGGCGGATTGGCAGCCGTTGGTGAAGTCTGAATCTTCGCTTGGGGGCTACAAGCAACGACAACCATCAAAGACAGGACTCCGAGAATCATGCTTTTGAGCCAGCGTTTCACTTGAATTTTTGGGAAGTTAGTCATGAGGGAATTGATGCACTATTGCCATTGATCAGTCTCTAACACAGAGCAGGCGATAATTCTTAAATGATTCCGTACTACCCAAAGGAGGATGCCATGTCTAAACAGTCTGAAATAGATTTTTGATCTATTGATTGGCAATCTACCGCATGGTAAAGCTGAACTGGATAACTCCTCCCTTAGAGATCGATGAGGCAGCTAGGATAGCAGCGCTGCATCGTTACAACATTCTTGATACTCCTCCTGAAGAAGCGTTTGACGATCTAACAGCTCTTGCTGCTTACATTTGTGGCACTCCGATTGCCCTAGTGAGCTTAGTCGATACACATCGGCAGTGGTTCAAATCAAAAGTTGGCTTAACCGCGACGGAAACCCCGAGAGAGATGGCATTTTGCGCTCATACGATCGCGAAACCTGATACTCTGCTCGTGGTTCCTAATGCGCTAGAAGATGAGCGGTTTGCCACAAATCCCTTGGTAACGTCTGAACCGCACATTCGGTTTTATGCTGGCGCTCCACTGGTGACACCGGATGGGTTTGTTCTGGGCACGCTATGCGCGATCGATCGCGTTCCACGCCATCTCAATCCAGAACAAAGGAAAGCGCTACAAGCCCTCAGCCGCCAAGTTATGACGCAACTGGAGTTACGCATTAACCTCACTCGCGTCGAGCAAACATCAACCAAGCTGACAAGTGCTGTCAAAGCTTTACAGCGTAGCAACCACTACCTGAGTCGCACGCTATGCGAGTTGCGACATACTCAAAGCAAATTGATTCAGAGCGAGAAGATGTCTGGTTTGGGTCAATTGATTGCTGGTATCGCTCATGAGATTAATAATCCGATCACCTTTATTCACGGTAATCTTCCTCATATCCAACGCTATACCCAAGATTTGCTGGGATTGCTCCGCCTCTATCAACAGCGCTATCCTCACCCCGATCCACAGATCCAGCATCAAAGTGACGCGATTGACGTTAACTTTCTGGTTGAAGATCTGCCGAAGGTACTCTCCTCTATACAGGTAGGCACTAACCGCATTCATCAACTGGTGCGCTCGCTACAAAACTTCTCTCGTAAAGATCGAGGCCAGAAAGAACCAGCCGATATCCATAAAGCGATCGACGATACTCTATCAATCCTGCAACACCGACTGCAAGCAAGAGGCGATCGACCAGCTATCAAAATTGTTAAAGAGTATAGAAATTTACCTAGTGTTGAGTGTTATCCCGGACTACTCAATCAGGTTTTCATGAATATTTTAAGTAATGCTATTGATGCTTTAGAGCAAGCCAATCAGGAACGTACTCCCGCCGAAGTCGAGCAGCATCCTAACGCGATCGCTATCCGGACAAAAGTTTTGAAACAGATGACAAAAGGAAAACAAGATTCAATTCTTATTCGTATTTCTGACAATGGTATAGGCATCCCCAAATCAGTTCTTGACCGGATATTCGATCCATTTTTTACAACGAAGCCCGTTGGTAAGGGAACAGGCTTGGGACTGTCAATTAGCTATCAAATTGTCGTTGAGAAGCATGGTGGAACGTTGAAATGCTTATCTGCATCCGGACGAGGAACGGAGTTCTGGATTGAAATTCCCTATACTGACGAACTATAGTGAGTCTAAATGAATTGCGAAATCTAGTTATCGCGTTTGGTAATAAGTCATAGGTAATTATGACGTATAGAGATGGTTAGCCGTTCGGGGTTGATTGAGCTAAGTAATGAGTATAGTCGTCATTATCAAATGCGCTGCATCATTAACCCTCAGATTCTATAAGACATTCGCCTAGCCGATAATTACTCAGTTCGGAAGAAACCGAGCTCTGCTCCTCAGACTTCTTGCATAAGTGCTTAAGCTCTAGGAGATAAGTACTAGTGCTACCTCATAACCATCGACTGTTAACAATAGGTCTGTTGGTGTCATCAATGAGTTAATTGACTCGTTAAGCTAAGAATGCCATAGCTTTGACGTAGTGGAGCTGTAGGGTGTTAATTGCTATACGAATATAAATGAACTACAATTTTCGCTCACTTTTTAGATTTGTCAGAACTCTAAAAGGCAGCATTGCCCTAGGAATCAGTAGCTGCTTGCTCATTGTCGGCATTGCTACGGCAAAAGCTACAGCTCAAAACTCTAGTGCCATGCCAATTGCGCCCAGTGCTTTAGAACAAATTCAAACCTTGGTGCAAGAAAAGCAGTCTCGCACGCTAGCACAACAAAAAATCAATTCGGCCATTTTGTACACGATCCGATATAGGCGTAGAGATAATCTGTTTAAGCGCGTTCCTGACCTCGACACTTTCGTTAAACTCACTAACGATGGCAAGGCGCGGATTAATATCCAGACAAATGCTCCAGTAACAGCAGAATTCGTCCAAAAAATCCAAGCCTATGGAGCAGAAATTCTTCACACCTCGGCTAATTACAACAGGGTTCAAGTCCTCGTTCCACTTGAGCAAGTTGAGTCTTTAGCCCAATTGCCGGAAGTTAAATCGATAAAACCTTATATCAAACCCAGGGTTTGGCGTGGTAGCGTGCGATCGGAAGGAGATATTGCTCAGGGGGCTGGAGTTGCTCGTGCTACTTACGGAGTGAATGGGGCAGGCGTGAAGGTTGGTGTACTTTCCGACAGCTACGACTATCTTGGAGGTGCAGCCACTGACATTGCCAACGGTGACTTACCAGCAGATGGTGTCACCTTAGTGGGTGGTG
>DATNPT010000265.1:0-12543 GCA_036703075.1 Chroococcales cyanobacterium | reverse complement strand
GAGCTAGCCATCCGAGTGGGACTTTGCTTAGACCGGGTGAACTTCCTGAGCCAAAAAGAGACCGAAACTCAGCGCGCCTTCGCCCTCAATGACATTTCCTCTCGGATACGCGATGCCCTCACCGTCGAAGACATTTACGAGGCAGCCATTACAGGCATCCGCGAAAACCTGAAAACTGACCGAGCCGTTGTCTATCTGTTTGACGAAAACTGGCAAGGAAGCATTGTTGCCGAATCCGTGGGGAGCGGCTGGCCCAGGGCTTTAGGGGCAGACATTGATGACCCCTGTTTCGCTGACCGATATGTGGATAAGTACAAGCAAGGTCGGGTCAAGGCGACGGAGAACATTTACGAAGCGGGTTTAACCGAGTGTTACATGCGCCAACTAGAACCCTTCAAAGTGAAGGCAAATCTGGTGGCCCCCATTCTGGCCTACAACAATCTACACGGTCTACTCGTCACTCATCAGTGTTCAGGTCCGCGAGCTTGGCAGGAGGCAGAAATTAACTTCTTCAAGCAGGTAGCGACTCAAGTTGGACTCGCCTTAGATCGCGTGAATTTCTTGGCTCAGATCGAGCAATCCCGCCAAAAAGCGGAAACTCTCGCTCAGGATCAACGGCAACAAAAAGAAACACTACAACAGCAGCTCTTAGAACTGCTCAGCGATGTGGAAGGGGCAGCGCAAGGCGACCTAACGGTGCGTGCTGACGTGACGGCAGGGGAAATTGGTACCGTTGCTGACTTCTTCAACGCGGTCATTGAAAGTCTGCGCGGAATTGTCACTCAAGTTAAACAAGCGGCAACTCAAGTTAATGATTCACTGGGAGAAAATGAAGGCGCAATCCGTCAGCTTTCATTAGAAGCACTCAAGCAGGCTGAGGAAACGACTCGTGCCTTGGACTCGGTGGAGAAAATGACCCGTTCGATTCAAGATGTGGCAGAGAGCGCTCGTCAAGCCGCCAATGTGGCTCGTACTGCCTCGACCACGGCGGAAGCGGGAGGGGTCGCGATCGATCGCTCTGTCCAAAACATCTTTACACTGCGAGAAACAGTATCCCAAACTGCGAAAAAAGTCAAGCGATTGGGCGAATCGTCTCAGAAAATTTCTAAGGTTGCTTCACTGATTAACCAAATCGCGCTACAAACGAACTTGCTAGCCATCAATGCCGGAATTGAGGCGGCTAGAGCGGGTGAAAACGGTCAGGGTTTTGCAGTAGTTGCCGAAGAAGTCGGGGAACTAGCAGCGCGCTCGGCAGACGCGACGAAAGAAATCGAACACATTGTTGATAGCATTCAGCAAGAAACGGCGGAAGTGGTCGAGGCTATGGAACTAGGTACGGCTCAGGTGGTGGAAGGGACTCATCTAGTTGAAGAGGCTAAGCTGAGCTTGAGTCAGATTTTAGAAGTGTCTCGCCAAATCGATGCTCTGGTGCAATCGATCTCCACTGCGACGGTATCTCAAGCAGAAACCTCGCAAGCCGTGACGGAGCTGATGAAGGAGATGGCGAAAGTCTCCGAACGCACCGCCTCATCGACGCGACAAGTTTCTGGCTCTCTCCAAGAAACGGTAGGGATTGCCCAGGAATTGCAAGCCTCGGTGGGTACATTCAAAGTCGATTCTAGATTCTAAAGCGCGATCGCTGACATAAGAAGCTGGACAATCAGCTCTTGACTGGGTACTCCCTCGAATTAGTAGTCGGGGGAGTTTTTTCTTTGGGAAGCGGGGAAGGCAGAGGGCAGAAGCTTAACAGTTCACTATTAAAGTTTTAAGCCATCTCATCTTTTTTAAGAGACGAGATGGCTAGAGAGCATACAGCGCTTGTATATTGGTTATCCCTAACAGGGGATGGACATCTAGTTAGTTGGGGGAGCGATCGCGTTTCGTAACTCCCCTTTACTCCAGGGTGTTACGGAGCTTACGCTCTATACCGATCGCTCGTCCGCTTTCTTGAACCAGTTTGCGCTTGGTAATGTCGTTGAAGACAACAGACAGTCCCTCATCAGAAGGGTAAGCGTACACCTCAAACCATTTTTGCAAAGGCGAGTAAAACTCTTCAAATCGGACGGGAACTCGCTGAGCAATCGCTTTGCGGTACTCGCGCTCAAATGTAGACCCTACGATATCAGGTAATGCGTTCCACAGGTTTTGACCGAGCAGCTCAGTGCGCGCTCGCTGGAGAAATTGCTCCGCTTTCTGATTGCAGTAAGTAACCCGCCACTCATGGTCTACGGTATAGAATCCATCGGTGATACTCTCTAAAATCTTGCTAATTTCCTGTTTAGAGGCAACCAGGGCGGATTCTGCTTGTTTGCGCTCTGTAATATCGCGCTGTAGGGCAACCCAGTGAGTCAACTGACCGGATTTATTTAGGATTGGCACGATATTCAGCTCGACCCAGAACTCCGAACCATCTTTGCGGTAGTTGAGCAATTCCACCTGAACAGGTTTTTGCTCGGAAAGCGCTGTCCGAATCTTATCGAGTTGAGAACGGTCTGTCTTCGGACCTTGTAACAGGCGTGGCGTCCGACCTAGCACTTCGTTCAGGTCATAGCCCGTAATCCGGGTAAAGGCTTGGTTGACGTATAGAAGCTCTGGTCCTGGCTGATCTAACGGCGAAGCTTCCGTAATGATAATGCCGTCTTGAGTATTCTCAACTGCTGACTCTAACAGGCGCATCCGCTCTTCCGATCGTTTCCGGGCAGTAATGTCGCGCACGAAACTCAAAGAGACTAACTGATCGCAGTACTCGATCACCCGACTGCTAATTTCAACGGGTATTTCCGTACCGTCTTTACGCCGCAGAGCATGCTCGACAATGATACTACCCGTTGCCTGCATCTGTTGGTTAATCACCTTTTGCCGTCCTTGAGGGATCGGTGCATCAATGTCTCTGGTTCTTAACTTGAGAAGTTCTTTACGGGTGTAACCCAGCCGCCGAGCTGCATTCTCGTTAGCGTCCAAAATTCGACTCGTTGACAAGTCGATGATGAAGATCGAGTCGTTGGCGTATTCAAACAAGTGCCGGTAATTGGCTTCTGATTCCCGCAAGGACTCTTCTACCTGCTTGCGCTCAGTAATGTCTCTGGCCGTACAAATTACAGCTTCGACGCTACCGCCGTCACCCAAAATCGGACTCAGGATACATTCGTAGTATCGAAGTCCGTCCAGGGTTGGGTAACTCACTTCCTTGGTTAGGGGTCGCCTCGTCGCAAATATCACTTCACGCTGAGCGTCTAGAGGTTCGCACTCCATAACATCTGGCGGGAGGTGTAGCTGTTGCCACTTCTTACCCAAAATGTCGGATTGTTCGAGTTGAAACAGTTGGGCAAGCGCCAAGTTTACATACGTAAATCGACCGACGCGATCGATGACGCAAATCGGGTCTGGCGAGGCGGAGAGGACTTGATCGAATATCCTCGCTTGCTGCTTAATCCGGGCTGCCAGTTCTTGCAGTTCCGCGTCGTCCTGTTTGCCTTCAGGAAGATCGCCTCCGAATTGTTGCTTGGTTAGTTCAAAGTACGATCGACCATCACCCCCACCACCGACCTGATGAGTATTAAACGATGTCCGAGACAGCAGAGAACCCTCTGATGTAATCGTGACCTTGCGTTCCCCAATCGGTTTTTCCAGAAGTACTCCCTCTGGCGTCACCTGCTTGAGTACGGGACTAACTTGACTGATTCGGCTGGCCGAACGCGGTTCCTGAGAAACTTCACCCAGCTGTTGAGTCAGCTTCGTGAATTTCTTTTCTAGCTGGTTAAGCTGTTGTTGAAGCTCTTCGACCGTAGCTGGACGAGGTTCACCGAGGGGCATGCCAAATGCCTGCTTCAACGCCTCAACAACTACCGCTGTTCGATCACGACCTGTCGCCTCAGCCCGAGAACGAATCTCCTGAATCAGGTTCTCTGGAAGTCTAAAAGTCGCTATCTTGCTGACCATTGTCTAATGAGGTATTTGTAAAGTTTTTGCAGAGAAAGAGTCCAACCCTTATGGCTGTTGTGCAAGTCTCGCTCCGAGGAGCATTGAGACGCTACAGTAGGAAGATACACAAGTTCTTACCTAGATAGCGTAATACGGGGTAACTAAGTTTATCTTAATTTTGTCTTGACAAACACCCTTCAAAATGCATTAACTTGCGGTTGCATTCCTATGTCATTGGGCGTAAGTTCTCTAAATTGAGAAACTTTGCCTTGAGTCAGTCGAATGTTGTTTGGGGTCAAACTCTCAGGGCTACTGAAACCGCGCTCGATCGCCTATCCGATCACCGGAGTTTTTTCAGTGTCGCAAATATAACCGTGAATTACAACCGTAAAATTACGGTGATCGCTGTTCACGCTTTATGCACGAAACCGAGTAAGACGCGAGGTAGCCAGACTGGATTTGCTTTAGATTGAAGCCGCTCACCAATTTCTCTCAACGAGAAATTAAACGATTGCTGGGGAAGTTGCTATGGCAAGCGTCTAGCTGATGCTAGCGATAGTGACGGGCGCTCCCCGTGGTGATGCCAGCATCGAGCAGAAGCTATACCTTATCACGATAGACAGCACGTCGCTACCGTTAGCAACGAGAGGAATGGTAGCAGTACGTGTATTACTAAGCACAATTCAAAAGCAATAGGACACGGGAAACGGACAACCAGCGCTAGGAGAGCGTTAGAAGTTGCTAGTTCTTCACACGCTCCATCAGTGGGGTAGCATCCTTAGACTATGACGAGATTCACCTTGGTATTCAGGGTAATTCAGAGATTGCTGCCAAAAATAATCAGCTCAAAGCAAGACGACTTGATGCCAAAATGAAGCGATCGCATCCAGCTACCTCGGTTGAAACTCTAACAAATGATACAGATAGAACTCGCCATTGTACGGAGGCGTTCTCAACTTACACTACTGACAAAATTTTTAACTTTTCGGTCGGGTGAGTTCCACATAAACTCTCTTCACCGGAATAAGTAAGAGTTTCTGCTGGTTCAGAGAAACAGGGCTTACGCTAGTCAGCTACCGACTCACTACCAGATAGAGTTTAAAGGCTAGCTATTAAACCTATCGGAAGATTTTGTGCGTAAGCCCTGATACTTGTTTCGGTGCTCATTTAAAATTGTGTTCTTTCTTAAAGAGAGTTACATCAGCAATATGTCTCAATTCACTTACGCAACTTAGCTGAATTACTGCATCGAAACTAAGTATTGAAAGAAACTATGTAATGGGAGTCTATGACTCTGGTGAGTATAAATACAGTTTTTGATGCATAAAATAAAAAACGCCCGAAAAGGGCGCTTTATCAGGGTGCATCTACTAGGTTTTAGTGTACTTTGATGAGGGGTCTTACCCCCCACCCAAGGAAAAAACTTAACAATCGATCGGCTCGACTTAACTAGAAGCAGGTGGAAGTTCCAGAGGAATTTCACCTAGTAAACCCTTGCGAAAATCATTCAGTAGTTGTCGTGCTGCACGCTCGACATCTCCTTTAAAGCGATGCTCTGCTAAAAGATGTAAGTAATCTTCGCCCGAATAAGGTTGCGGATCGAGTTCGTAGCGTGCGTTTAAGGGAGATGCTGAGAATAGGCTGCCCTCAGCTATCTGGTTGAGTTCTTGGAGTAGATCGACAAAGGCAGCTGCTACTTGTTGATTGTCATAAGAGGCCTCGCCGATGTCCTCACAAATCGCTAACTTGATCGCGTTGTGCCGATCGCCTATCTTCGCTGGAATCACTCCAGGGGCATCAAGTAGCTCGATTTGGTCAGAAATACGTACCCAACGTAACTGACGCGTCACACCGGCACGACGAGCGCTCTCTACGACGCGCCGCCCTAACAATCGATTAATCAGGGCAGATTTACCCACATTCGGGAACCCGATCGCTACGGCACGAACTGGACGAGGTAGCATTCCGCGATCGCGCCGCCGTTGATTCATTGCCACTCCAGCCGCCTGTGCGGCTTGTGCCACCTCACGAATCCCTTTACCCTGTTGAGCATTGGTCAAGTAAGGCGTCTCTCCCTGCGATTGAAACCAGGACGTCCACAATTGTCGTGCGACCGAAGGAATCATATCCAATCGGTTAAGCACCAATATTCTGGACTTACTGCCCAACCATTGGGAGAGCTGAGGGTGGTGAGTGGCAAGAGGAATTCGAGCATCTCGAACCTCCAGTACAACATCCACTCGCTTGAGCTGTTCTTTGAGTTCCCGCTCAGCTTTAGCAATGTGTCCGGGATACCACTGAATCGGGGGAGTCGTCATTAGGTCACAAGCAGGGTTGACAGGATTTCAGATTACAGGTTCGGGTAATAACTTCCAACCTGACAACCCTCTAGGGAACGATCAAAACTGGGCAAGGTGAGAGATTAATCACGCGATTGGTGACGCTTTCTGCCGCACCTTCATCGGTGAGACCCAGTCCCCGACACCCCATGACAATTAAATTTACCTCCAGTTCATCAGCAACATCACAAATTGTAAAAGCGGGCATGCCTTTACGAGAGATGGCTTCGGCGTCAATTCCTTGATTGGCAAAGAGGGTCTGGGCCTCTTTAAGCAGTTCTGCCACGACTTCGGGTGAGGCCATGATCTCTGAGGCCGGCGCTCCTTCTTCAGGAGGCGACTCTTCTAGAACCGACAGCAGAATTAACCGACTACCGTACTTTTGTACGATATTGACAACAACATCAGCCGCTTCGCGGGCTTCTCGGCTTTGGTCAACAGGGAACAAAACAGTCTTAAACATCACACGCATCTCCGAGACGCGGACTCCGGTAAAATGTGGACGGGCTTGAGAATAAATACTCTGACTTTGAAGATTCAGTTGGCATATTTACGACGTGAATCTACAGGGCATTGATCAAGCAAATCATCATGCTTCACCTGAGCAGAGCACTAGTAGAGGCAATAGGAGATTATTGTGTCCAAAAAAACTGTAGCAGATTTACAAGAGTCAGATTTAGCTGGAAAGCGAGTACTAGTCAGAGCCGATCTCAACGTGCCGCTAGATGATAACGGTAACATCACCGATGATACTCGTATCCGTGCGGCTCTACCCACTATTCAAGACTTAATTAACAAAAAGGCAAAAGTGATTCTGTGCAGTCACTTAGGCCGTCCCAAAGGACAAGTGAAAGACAGCTTGCGCCTAACACCTGTGGCAAATCGTCTCTCAGAACTGCTAGGTCAGACCGTTGTCAAGTGCGATGACTGCATTGGCGATGCGGTTGCTGCTCAGATCGCGGGTATGCAAGAAGGTCAGGTGGCGCTTCTAGAAAATCTCCGCTTCCATGTGGGAGAGGAAAAGAATGACCCAGACTTTACCAAGCAATTGGCTGCGCTGGCAGATGTATATGTCAACGATGCCTTTGGCACAGCACACCGCGCCCATGCTTCTACCGAGGGGGTAACCCACTATCTGAAGCCTTCTGTCGCTGGATACTTGATCGAAAAAGAACTTCAGTATCTCCAAAGCGCGATCGAAAATCCCCAAAAGCCTCTGGCGGCAATTATTGGTGGTTCTAAAGTTTCCAGCAAGATTGGCGTGATTGAAACGCTATTGGAGAAGGTCGATAAGCTACTGATTGGTGGTGGCATGATTTTTACCTTCTACAAGGCTCGTGGCTTGAGTGTAGGTAAGTCACTGGTGGAAGAAGATAAGCTGGAGTTGGCAAAATCGTTGGAAGCCAAGGCGAAAGAGCGGGGTGTTGACCTCCTGTTGCCCACGGATGTCGTCGTTGCCGATAAGTTTGCGGCGGATGCTGAATCGCAAACGGTCAGCATTGATTCTATCCCGGATGGCTGGATGGGTTTGGATATTGGACCTGACTCGGTGAAGGTGTTCCAGGATGCTTTGTCACAGTGCAAGAGTGTAATCTGGAATGGACCAATGGGCGTCTTCGAGTTTGATAAATTTGCTGTAGGAACGGAAGCGATCGCTCGAAGTCTCGCCGATCTGACCAAAACAGGCGCAACTACCATTATTGGTGGTGGGGACTCGGTCGCCGCCGTTGAAAAAGTTGGTGTAGCTGACCAAATGAGCCATATCTCCACTGGTGGTGGTGCAAGCCTAGAGTTGCTCGAAGGTAAGGTACTACCTGGAATCGCTGCCCTAGACGATGCTTAGAGATTAGGGTGAAGCTGAAGCCCCGCCCCTTGTGGGGGTCTTCAGTTAGTAGTTAGTGGTTAGTGGATTCTTGATAGATCAAACTAAGAGTACGTATCAGGCACATCCTACTACCAACTACTAACGGCCGCAGGCGGCTTTTCTTTACACCGACCAGGGATATAGATAGCTCCCCGCTGCCCCTTCGTGGGCAATGTTACCTCCTACTGAGCGTTTTCTTTCGACAACGTCAACGAGACAAATAATCATTCCTCAAGTGGGGGCATGGCAATGCCATGCCCCTATTGTTGTTGGAGTGGCAGGGTTGAACTACCCAGGAGATAATTGGGGGTTCGATTTCGCCTGATGTTAGAACTGAATCAACCTCTTGCATAGGTGGCATTAGTGCAGGAGATAAGTACTCCATACAAAGTAACGATCGCATGAGAGCGACAGTTCTTATCTACAGGCTAGCTGGAGGATGAAAGTGTGCTGGAATCAGGACAGGTACTCGGTAAGCGCCAAGGAACCTCAGATGCGTCTCGCTATCAACTCCAAAAGCAATTAGGAAACAACGCAGGGCGTCAAACTTGGCTTGCGATCGACCTTGAGGCATCCCCAGCCGAATCGGTCATTGTCAAACTACTAGCTTTTAGTCCCCAAATGCAATGGGATGAATTCAAGCTATTTGAGCGGGAAGCGCAAGTCCTCCAACAGCTAAACCATCCCCGAATTCCCAGATATCGCGA
Source organism: Chroococcales cyanobacterium (assembly GCA_036703075.1). Taxonomy (GTDB): domain Bacteria; phylum Cyanobacteriota; class Cyanobacteriia; order Cyanobacteriales; family Coleofasciculaceae; genus DATNPC01. The sequence goes on along the minus strand of DATNPT010000265.1, from coordinate 3,712 downwards.
TTATTTTTCCCTCGATCGCCATATTGGTGAGGGCTTGTGCTGGTTTGGGTTAGTACAGGAGTGTATTCCCGGTACCTCGTTACGGCAGTTGTTAGACGAAGGAAAACGGTTTACCGAAACCCAAGTGCGAAAAATCGCTAGAGATATTCTTGAAATCCTGATTTATCTGCACGAGCTAAATCCGCCAGTCTTACATCGTGACATCAAGCCCAGTAATCTCATTTATACAGAGGGCGGCGCAATCTATCTTGTCGATTTCGGTGCCGTACAGAATCAAGCAGCGACCGAAGGAGTAACGTTTACGGTAGTCGGCACAACTGGCTATGCTCCATTAGAACAATTCTGGGGAAAAACGGTACCCGCATCCGATCTCTATGCCCTAGGTGCGACGCTGATTCATTTGTTAACGGGTACGGCACCCGCCGATTTACCTCAACGGGATTTATGCATTCAATTTGCCGATCGCGTCAGCATCGATCCCAATTTTACCCGTTGGATTGAAGCGCTCACGGCCCCAAACCTCGCTCGCCGATTTAGCAGCGCTCGACAGGCACTTCAATCTCTCGAAACAGGATACGTTCTCGCGTCTTTTTGCCCAACCAGTCGTCAGCCTGCTCATAGTAAAGTTTTGCTGCGTACATCTCCACTTCAGCTAAAACTAGAAATACCTCGGCAAAAGCTATCTTTCACTAAGATTCTGAAATTTTTATGGATTCTGATTAAAAAAATCAGCCTTATCTTACTGCTTTTACCTTTTGTACTCGTATTAATTCTGATAATATTTTCCGGGGTCTTTTGGGCGCTTTGGAGTGCGATCGCTCTCGCTTCAACGCCTTCTTCACTGAGAATTTTGCAATCTCTTTTCTGGCTTGTGGTAACGCTAGGTTTTGGCTATGGCGTAGGAGTTCCTGTAGGCAAAGAGCTAGTGAGAGCTTTCGCTGACTTGAAAGAAGCAACGATCGCGACATTTGGATGCCAATACTTATATCTGGCTAGAGATAATTTTGAAATCGGATGGAAACTAGCTTTATTGAGGAGTCGCCATCACCAGCGTCCTACCTCACAGATAAAAAACATTAAGACAATTTATAAAAAAGGAATCAGAATTCAGACTCAAGGAGCGAAAGGTCGAGAGGACTATTTCCTGGGTATGGGATTAACAGAAGCTGAGCGGAGTTGGTTAGCTCAAGAACTCCAGAACTGGCTGGACAACATCACTAAAAACTAATCATGTTACAAGCAGAACAAGTATTACGAGAGCGTTATCAACTCAAACACCAATTAGGTCAAAATGCTGGTCGTCAAACCTGGCTGGCAGAAGAGTTAGAAACTCAATCCCCCGATCGAGATAGTAGTTCCACATCTACCCGTGTAATTGTCAAACTACTGGCATTTAACCCACAAATGCAGTGGGAGGAATTAAAGTTATTTGAGCGCGAGGCTCAAGTTCTGAAAAATCTCGATCATCCCAGAATTCCTCAGTATCGCGATTACTTTTCTGTGGAGCGGCAGACGGGTAACGGTTTACCTTGGTTTGGGTTAGTACAGGAGTACATTCCCGGTAACTCCCTTCAACAGTTGTTAGATCGAGGCCAACGTTTTACAGAAACCCAAGCCCGCCAGATTGCTACTGAAGTACTTAATATTCTGATTTATCTGCACGAACTCAGTCCCCCAGTATTCCACCGCGACATCAAACCTAGCAATCTGATTTGGGGTAAAAACGAACAGATTTATTTAGTTGATTTTGGGGCTGTGCAAGACCGAGCAACCGCAGAAGGAGCTACATTTACTGTCGTAGGAACTAGCGGTTATGCGCCGCCAGAACAACTTTGGGGACGAGCTGTTGCGGCTTCGGATCTGTATGCTTTAGGGGCGACTCTAATTCATTTGTTGACGGGTACTGCTCCGGCTGACTTACCGCAGGATAATCTTCGCATTCAATTTGCCGATCGCGTCCAGCTCAGTTCGGGTTTTGTAGATTGGCTCGAACAGCTAACAGAACCCGCTCCAGAACGTCGCTATAGTACTGCCCGCCAAGCGCTTGAGAGCCTCAACTTTATTGATTCCCTGCCCTCCTCAGTTGAACCCGTTCCAGCCGTCCGTAAATCCACTACTAATTCAGTCGTTCCACAGGTTGTAATCGTCGAACTCGTCGTTGCAGCTCTCGCTTGCATTGCTTTACCAAGTATGTTTTCTATGGTTCATAAAGCCAAGCAAGCGGAAGCGAGACAAAATATTGGAGCAATGAACCGCGCTCAGCAAGCCTACTTTTTAGAGGAAAATACGTTTACCAACTCGATTGAGAAACTTGGTATTGGCATTCGCGCTCAGACAGTAAACTACGACTATTCTATTCAGGCAACTCCGAAGGCTGTATTCAACTATGGGGTGTCCCGGAAGAATGGCGTGACAAGCTATGTGGGTGCTGTCTTTGTCGTACCAACGACTCCTTCAAACTCCAGTACTACAGAGAATGAAGTGAATACAGTTGCCATTGTGTGTGAAGCTAATTCGCCTAGGACAGCACGCCCTGCCGCTCCCATTTATCAAAAGAGCAAACCCGTCTGTAGCCCTGGCACTCGGAAATTATAGCGGTTCTCCATTGCAGGGAATACAGCAATGCCATGTCCCTGCTCCGTGGTAGATGCTAACGGTATTGGACTTTGGGCAAAAAAGCGATCGCAAACAGTATCTTGCGATCGCTTCTTGATGAATTGCTATTTCTTGACTGAAGAACTGAGGTTTTTAAACAAAATAGCTAACGCAGCACTAAGTCAGACTGTAAGGTCAAATCGAGGTCTGTATTGGGGCGGACGACAATCACTTCCGTCTGTCTGCGACCACCTAGAAGCAATCCCGCAAGCGCTCCAGCGCCTGCCCCTCCTATGACTTTGATCGCATCAATGTCACCAAATATTTCGGACAGTGCCGCTGCGGCTCCGGCACCGACTGCTGCGCCCGTCAGAATGCTACTAACATTAGCACCTTTCTTAATCGTTTCTCTCTCAGTAATGGTTCGAGATGTAGCATCAATCGGCAATCGCCGATTCGTGTTTCTAAATATCAACTCTTGGGCAACAAACTGAGTACCACCTTCTGCGGGTCGCAGTTCGCCTTTAATCTGAGTTCCTTCTCGAAGCAAGATTGTTCCCGAAGCCGAGCGAATATTAGCGGCGACTGTCAGTGTTACAGGTGTTTTATCATCCGGTGCAACAACAATTTTATCAGCCTCATCATACTTAACGGGAATGACAGTTCCGGCTGGGACTACAACTTGTTGTGATTGTGAAAAAAGTTGCGCGATCGAGTAAGGCTTCGGCACGGCTGTCGCTGAAGTCATGGTCAAAATGGGGAAGGCGGTCATTGAGGTCATTCCCAATGCAATGACTAGAGCAGTTTTAGACCGCCAGCTGTGAGCAATTAACATTCTAAGTACACCCCCAAAATACAAGCGCTAACGATAGCTCAGACTGACAACGAGCTGAAATGTTCCCCTGGTTGAGTGGTTTAGTTGACGACCAATTTTAGATTTTGAATTCAAGAAATTTTCGGGTCGCTCGATCGCGGCTAGAAAGTTGTAGCTAGATTAAGAGAGTGAACGTGGCGCAACAGGAAAAGCGAATTTGATGCTGCAAGACGCACTCCTCAACGATCGTTATCAGCTGAAGCAAACACTGGGACAGAATGCAGGGCGTCAAACTTGGTTAGC
>DATNPT010000260.1:0-7016 GCA_036703075.1 Chroococcales cyanobacterium | reverse complement strand
TTCCAGAGAAAACTGAAGGGCAATTTAGCCGCTAATGTACTGCCACAATTGCCCTAATCAAAACATCGCGTAGATGCTTCCAGATGGGGTGTATCAATTTTTAATTCCTGTCGTCGAAATCCCTTGAATAAATTGTCGCTGACCAATAAGAAATAGCACTACGACGGGTACTGTTGTAATAACGACAGCCGCCATCAGTAAAGACCAATTATTTGTAAATTGCTCCTGAAATTCTGCTAAGGCTAACTGTACAGTTCTTAATTCCGGTCGGGTGGTAAAAACAAGCGGTTTAAATAAATCGTTCCATTCCCCGATAAATGTAAACAGAAATAGCGTAACTAACGCTGGTCGCGATAAAGGTAACATTATCCGCCAAAGAATTTGTAGTCGGTTTGCGCCATCTAAGGCAGCGGCTTCTTCTAGCTCCACAGGTATTGTGAGGAAATACTGCCGTAATAGAAAAATTCCAAAGCCACTTGCTGCGGTGGGTAAAATTAATGCTCCATACGTGTTCACGAGATGCCCCCACTTAAGCACCAGAAAAATCGGTATCACTAAGATTTGAAAGGGAATCACTAAGGTCGCTAAAACAATCAGTAGAAGCGCTTGACGCCCACGAAATTTGAGCCGCGCCAACGCATACCCAGCCAGAGCCGATGTTATACTCTGAAACCCTGTAACAGCTAGGGCGACAAAGGTGGAATTGGCAAACGCTAAGAGAAAGTTACCGCGCTGCCAAGCCTCTCGGTAGTTATCCAAGGTTGCTGCCTCTAGCAGAGTAGTTCCAGGATTCGTTGTTACTGCGGCAGGTGTTAAAGAGGTGAGGAACACGATCGCCAATGGCAGCAATACCACAACTGCACCCACGAGGAGCAAAACCGCGCTCGGCAGTGTTCGCAGCTTTGATAAATAGTTTTTTGGAAAAAGGCTAGGCATTTATACTGCTTTGACTCTATGCTTTTTAAGGTATGATGCTATATTCTCTGTCTAGGGAACTATTGCAGAACTACTGGCAACGTATAACATTGACTGGTTAAGTTAAACTTAACTTTTTTGCCCCTCTCCCATGGGGCATAGGGTTAAGTCACTTTGTCGCGGCCTACTCATGCAAACAGGAGACAATACGACTTATGCAGCAGATTGCAGTCAGTCCGGAATTCGATTTTCAAAGTGAAACCTACAAACACGCCTATAGCCGGATCAATGCGATCGTGATTGAAGGTGAACAAGAGGCTCACGATAATTACATCAAATTGGCTGAACTGCTGCCAGACCACAAGGATGAGCTGATTCGCCTCTCAAAGATGGAAAATCGCCATATGAAGGGTTTTCAATCCTGTGGTCGGAATTTGAGCGTTACGCCAGATATGGATTTTGCCCGCGAGTACTTTAGCGAGTTACACGGAAATTTCCAGAAGGCAGCCGCGACGGGCAACGTTGTGACTTGTTTGCTGATTCAATCGCTGATTATCGAGTGTTTCGCGATCGCAGCCTACAACATCTACATCCCCGTCGCCGACCCCTTCGCCCGGAAAATCACAGAAGGTGTTGTCAAAGACGAGTACACTCACCTCAATTTTGGCGAAGTTTGGCTCAAAGAGCACTTTGAAGAATCGAAAGCTGAATTAGAACAAGCTAATCGTCAAAATCTTCCCTTAGTTTGGCGGATGCTTAACCAAGTTGAAGACGATGCCCGTAACCTAGGCATGGACAAAGAAGCTCTCGTGGAAGATTTCATGATTTCCTACGGTGAAGCCTTAAGCAATATTGGCTTTACCACACGCGACATCATGCGGATGTCTGCCTACGGTCTTACCGCTGCCTAGCACAAAGATACTTAAGTGTCAAGTTTTTCACCCAGCCGCTCCTGTAGCGGCAATTTTTTGTAATATTTTTTAGTATCCTTAATTATTTTCTTTCCTTTAACCCTATTTTTGCCTGATTCACAGGTTTAACAGCGAGCAATTCATGTTTGGTCTCATCGGTCACCTTACCAGTTTGGAACACGCCCAATCCGTTGCTAAAGAGCTAGGATACCCGGAATATGCCGACCAAGGGCTAGATTTTTGGTGCAGTGCGCCCCCCCAAATCGTCGATACGATTAAGGTTAAAAGCATCACGGGTCAGGAAATTGAAGGTCGGTATGTAGAGTCTTGCTTTCTTCCAGAGATGCTCGCGAATCGCCGAATCAAGGCGGCAATGCGTAAAATCCTCAACGCAATGGCTCATGCTCAAAAGAATGGGATTAATATTACAGCGTTGGGAGGCTTTTCCTCAATTATTTTTGAAGAATTCAACTTGCACCAGAATAAACAGGTGCGTAACATCAAGCTCCAGTTCGATCGCTTCACCACAGGTAATACCCACACGGCTTACATCATTTGCCGCCAAGTGGAACAGGCATCTCAGAAGCTGGGAATTGAATTATCAAAGGCAACAGTTGCGGTTTGTGGGGCAACTGGCGATATTGGAAGTGCAGTATGCCGATGGCTGGATGCCCGGACTGATGTTGGCGAACTGCTGCTAATTGCCCGGAACCAAGAACGCCTACAATCCTTACAAGCTGAACTCGGTCGCGGCAAAATTATGGGTCTTGCAGAGGCTCTACCCCAAGCAGACATCGTAGTTTGGGTTGCTAGTATGCCCAAAGGGATTGAAATCGACTTTACAACGTTGAAGCAGCCCTGTTTGCTGATTGATGGCGGCTATCCCAAAAACTTAGGCACGAAGATTCAGCGCCCAGACGTTTACGTTCTCAATGGTGGAATTGTAGAACACTCGCTGGATATAGACTGGAAAATCATGCAAATCGTCAATATGGAAGTTCCAGGGCGTCAGCTGTTTGCCTGCTTTGCAGAATCCATGCTCCTAGAATTTGAAAACTGGTATACCAATTTTTCTTGGGGACGGAACCAGATTACGGTAGAAAAAATGGAGCAAATTGGACAAGTGTCCGTCAAACATGGATTTAAGCCGCTGTTAAGCTTTTAGTCAGTTGTCAGTTGTTAGTTATTAGTTGTTCAATTGTCATTCGAGCAATAACTACTGACTGCTGACGGCTGACTATCGATCTCTGACCCATGACCACTGGCTACTAATCGCTGACCCATGAGTACCGAAAATAGAACCTTTCTTCTCGACTTTGAAAAGCCCCTATTTGAGTTGGAGACACGAATTAACCAAATTCGCGAACTGGCTGAGGAAAATAACGTCGATGTCTCTGACCAAATTCGCCAACTAGAGGTACGGGCAGTGCAATTGCGTCAAGAGATTTTCAGCAGCTTATCTCCAGCACAACGGCTACAGCTGGCACGTCACCCCAGGCGTCCGAGTACGCTGGATTACATCCAGGCAATTAGCGATGAATGGATGGAACTCCATGGCGATCGCGGTGGTAGCGATGACCCAGCTTTAGTCGGCGGGATTGGGCGTTTGGGTGGTCGTCCTGTCGTAATGTTAGGTCATCAAAAAGGGCGGGATACGAAAGACAATATTGCTCGCAATTTTGGGCAAGCCGCTCCTGGTGGTTACCGGAAGGCGATGCGGTTGATGGGACACGCCGCACGGTTTGGCATGCCGATTTTGACCTTTATCGATACACCAGGGGCTTGGGCAGGGGTCAAAGCAGAAGAGTTGGGTCAAGGAGAAGCGATCGCTTACAATCTTCGAGAGATGTTTCGCTTGGATGTCCCCATTATCTGTACAGTAATTGGTGAAGGCGGTTCAGGTGGTGCTTTGGGGATTGGTGTTGGCGATCGCCTCCTCATGTTTGAACACTCCGTTTACACGGTAGCCACACCAGAAGCTTGTGCGGCAATCTTGTGGAGAGATTCAGGTCAAGCACCACAAGCCGCTTCTGCTCTCAAAATTACGGCTTGGGATCTCAAAAATTTAGGGATTATTGACCAAATCCTCCCAGAACCACCCGGTGGTGCTCATTCCAATCCATTAGGCGCTGCATCCATCCTAAAAGATACTTTGTTACAGAACCTAGACGACCTAGCTCAACTCACTGGTCAACAGCGTCGAGAGCTACGCTATCAAAAATTCCGTGGCATTGGAGTTTTTACCGAGCTTTCTGCGTAAATCGATTGGGACATTTGACTTACTGGTAACATTCACATTTGAATTTGGAGAATTAGCCGTTATAGACCGCGTTCTACGCCCACAGGCTCTGAAAACCGTTCTCCGACGAACCTATCTCCTTCTGTAGAGATAGGCATCATTTAACATCATCAGCATTTAGCCTTGAGCTTTTCTATTATCCAAGTAGCTCAGGCTACCAAGATTTAGCGCTGTCTCCCTTTTCTTGATGATATAATTCGTTAGGTAACATTTTTTACAACTTACTTAGGGGTAGTTAATCGTTTTGCCACCCAATATTAGCTGAAAGCGAGGTATAGCGTCGTCCGAGAGAATTGGCGATCTATTGGCATGTCCAAAGCCTCAGCGCCTAAAAAGCCAAAAAAGTTTGTTGTGTTCAATCGCATCTATGGTATTACAACCTGCTGGCTGGAATGCCAAAGTAACGGGAGTTAGCAGGTCAATATCAGTGGCTCCTCAGCCCAAGTTCAGGAAATACACAGGATGCGACGGGAGCATTCAATAGTGCAAGCATCTAGCATCTAGTTAGAGAGTACTGGAAGATTTCATGACTTCTCGAATCGAACAACGTGCCTTGATTACTGGGGCTAGTAGTGGTATTGGCAAGGCAACAGCCTTGGCGTTTGCCAAAGCAGGGATTGATGTTGCCTTAGTCAGCCGTTCTCAGGATAAGTTAGAGGCAGTTGCTATAGCAGCTCGTGAAGCTGGCGTACAAGCCAAGGCTTATGCTCTAGACCTAGCAAAGGTTGAGCAGGTCGAAGCCGGAATCAAAGCGATCGCCCAAGATTTTGGTCGTATTGACATTTTGGTTAATAGCGCGGGTATTGGGTACACCAATCTTCTGCGCGATACACCTCTAGCAGAGTGGCAGCACGCGATCGCTCTCAATCTAACTAGTGTATTCCAGTGTATTGTGGCGCTATTACCGTCTCTGCGTCAGCAGCAACGGGGAACGATTATCAATGTTGCCTCGATCGCTGGACAGCAACCTTTTCCCTCCTGGGGAGCCTATAACGTCAGTAAAGCCGGTCTTATTGCTCTATCGAAGACATTGGCAGCCGAAGAACGTTCCCATGGTATTCGCGTTGTTACCATCTGTCCTGGTGCCGTGAATACCCCTTTATGGGATACAGACACGGTTCAAGTTGACTTGAATCGGGCAGCTATGTTGACCCCAGAAATTGTGGCACAGTCCATTTTGCACGCAGCACTGCTGCCAGAACAAGCCGTCATCGATTCGGTGACTTTAATGCCCAGTGCCGGGGCGCTTTAAAGTAGCTGTCTCGCTGTTTGGTTGTTGGTTACTGGTTATTGGTTGTTAGCAACAACTAACCAACCAATAACCACAAACAACAAAAACCACACTCGTTCTTGTAAAGAATTTCAATCAGGTAATTATGTCTATTGCTTCCTCCAACGGTTCCTATCATTCTGACTCTTCCTCAACGCCTGATGTAACCGCAGCTAGTCGTGTCGAGACACGACCCGATCGCAACACCCAAAATGGTCGCGAACCTAATATACAACCGCCCTCGGAAGAACTCAAGGATGACATGGTAGATGCGGTCCGGACGCTACTTTTGGGCGTTGGAGAAGATCCAGAACGTGAGGGACTACTCAAAACCCCGAAGCGGGTGGCAGAAGCAATGCGATTTCTGACAGGTGGCTACAATCAGTCCTTGGAAGAACTGGTCAACGGGGCCATTTTTGATGAAGGTCATAATGAAATGGTTCTTGTCCGGGATATCAATTTCTTCAGCCTTTGCGAACACCACATGCTGCCATTTGTAGGCAAGGCACACGTCGCCTATATCCCCAATCAAAAAGTAGTGGGACTGAGCAAGCTTGCTCGTGTTGTTGAGATGTATGCACGGCGGCTGCAAGTGCAAGAACGCTTAACTCGCCAGATTGCCGAAGCGGTTCAAACGATTCTGGAACCTAAGGGTGTGGCTGTTGTGATGGAAGGAACCCATATGTGCATGGTGATGCGAGGCGTTCAAAAACCTGGTTCCTGGACAGTCACGAGTGCGATGGTTGGCGTTTTCCAAGAAGATCAAAAAACTCGTGAGGAATTCCTCAATCTAATTCGCCATCAACCGAGCTTCTTTTAGTCCTAAAAAAAGAATACAGGAGTCAGAATTGAGGACGTTGTTTAATCTGACTCCTGAGTACCGATTAACGAGGGCGAAGCGTTACTCCGGGACTCTCAAAAGCATCAGCTACCAATGCCTGACCTTGAAGAGTGGTATTAGCTGGCACTGCTGGCTGTACTGAAGGATTTCCAGGATAGGTTCGACCATTGAACCGAGTGCGGGTATATTGCGGCTTGGCACCACCGCCACTGACCAAGATGACTAAATCTTTCCAACCCGCAGTTTTTTGAGGCGTGACTAAAATCGGGGCGTTGACCACCGTATGTCTGGAGACTAACCGATAGTCTTGAGCGTTTTGCGTGAAAATTAGTGCGGTACACCCGCCAGAACCACAGCTATAAGAGCCAACTAGATAGACAACCACTTCAGGCTTACCATCATCATTGAGGTCAATTCGGTTGTAGTAGTAACGGACGTACTGGTCGCTACTACTGGGTTTGTAATCCTGCAACTCCCGTAATATGGCTTGTTCCAGCTTGGTGTTGGGAGACGTTTCGGAGTTTCGGTACTGAATGCTGCCAATTTTGACACCCCGCACAGAAGGGAGTTGTTCAGCAGCGTTAGCGATCGCTCCAAGGGGTAGCTGCATCATGGCTACTGTACCGAGGGCTAGCGCCATTAATCTGAGCTTTCTCATCTAGATAATGTTTACTCTCACAGGAATTGCACTGTATATAGGACACAGCTTGTCTGAAGCGTTTTTCGGAATAGAGACAGCATTAGCACTCCCCTGTTCACGCTCCTCCTTATACCTAGTCG
>DATNPT010000257.1:0-12043 GCA_036703075.1 Chroococcales cyanobacterium | reverse complement strand
CCTAAGAGTCCCACGATCGCTTCCATAGAACGCTCTAAGCAGATACCGACTAGCACGTCTGGACTTACCCCTAGTTTTTGTAAGTAATGTGCTAGTTGATTGCTGCGGTTGTTCAGTTCTTGGTAGGTGAGGTGTTTGTCTTCAAAGACTAGCGCGATCGCATCAGGTGTCTTTTCTACCTGCTCTTCAAACAACTGATGGATACACAAATTCTTAGGATAATTGGTCTGGGTATCATTCCACTCTACTAACAGTTGATGCCGTTCGCTTTCTGTTAAAAGTGGTAACTCACCAAGATGCTGTTGGGGGTTGGCGACAATGCCTTTCAGCAGAGTTTGGAAATGTCCCAACATCCGGGTAATGGTCGTGTCATCCCATAAATCGCTGCTGTAAATTACCTGTCCTCTAAGTCCCTCTGGGGATTCCCATAGGTGAAACTCCAAATCGAATTTGGCGCTTGGGTTATCGAAATCCAGCCGCGAGAGCGTTAGCCCTGGCATTTCTAATGCCCCGATTGGGGTATTTTGGAGGCTGAACGCAACCTGGAACAAAGGATGGTGGCTTAAGTTGCGCTCTGGATGGAGTTCTTCGACCAGCTTTTCAAAGGGTAAGTCCTGATGGGCATAAGCTCCTAGCGCTACTTCTCTTACTCTGTCGAGCAGTTCTAGAAATGTTGGGTTGCCGGATAAGTTGGTACGTAGCACCAGACTATTGACAAAAAAGCCAATTAACCCTTCAATTTCCTGACAATTGCGATTAGCGATCGGAGAACCGACTACAATATCCTCTTGCTGGGTATAGCGGTAGAGTAAGGTCTGGAAAGCGGCTAATAGGGTCATGAACAGAGTCACCCCTTGGCGTTGCGAGAGTGCTTCTAGTTTTTCACTCAGGCTTTTCGGTAGCTCTAGAAATTGCGTTGCTCCTCGGTAAGTTGGAGTAGTAGGACGCGATCGGTCAGTGGGAAGATTGAGCAGGGAGAGATTATCTAGCTGCTGCTTCCAGTAAGCCAGTTGTACCTGTAGGGGCGACTCATGAGTCGCCCCTACGCCTTCCAACCACTCGCGCTGCCAATCGGCAAAGTCTGCATATTGGATGGGCAGTTCGGGTAAGGGTGAGGGTTGATTGCTGGCAAAGGCTGTGTAAAGCGTTCCAAGTTCCCGAAGGAACACTCCAATAGACCAGCCATCGCAGATAATATGATGCAGATTTAGCAGGAGTACGTGTTCTGAGGCGTCTAACTGTAGCAGTATTACTCGGAGTAATGCTCCGGAGGATAAATTGAAAGGGCGTTCTTGCTCCTCGCTAGCTAATCGCCAGGTTTCAGCTTCCTGTTCGGTTAGGGGTAGATGCCGCAAGTCTACCACTGGCAGGGGTATTGTTAAGGTAGGAGTGATTACTTGGACGACTTGCTCTTCGAGCATCCTAAAGGTGGTACGCAACGCCTCATGACGGTGCACGATTTCGTTGAACGTCTGCTCTAGTGCCGCTAAGTTGAGCGAACCCGTCAGGCGAATTGCTGCGGATACATTGTAGAAAGCATTGCCTGGGAAAAGCTGGTCGAGAAACCACAGTCGTTGTTGGGCAAACGATGCAGGAAAGACGAAAACTTCTGATTCTTCTTCTTCAGGAACATTGAGTTTTTCTACCGCCGTCGCACGGGAGTTGTCAGCAAGATGCTGGCTCATAAGCTTCTGAACTGGTCGTCTAAGCGTTTTGCCATTGTACTGCTCCTTCGTGATTACACTGTAAATTGCGATCGCTATGACCAAAACACCAATCGAAAACTCTATAACCTCTGGACTATACGAGACAGACTTTCAGGTCTGGTTGAACAAAAACATCTGCTTCTGCTAAAGAAATGCAAAAATCGCTTGTCTGTGTAGTTGGTTGTTTAGTTGTAGTTGGGGCAACACCCCTTACAGAATGTCATGCCACTGCTGCACCCTACTGCACCGACACGAATGCGCTTTCGGGAGGGTATATCCTCGCTCAAATCGTCAAGGATACTACTTTGGGGAACCAAAGTTCTAATGTCAGAAGCAATGTTAATGTTCAAGGACAGCCCGCTGATTTAATCGAAGGTGGGGTAGTGCAGGGTACCAACCTGTTCCATAGTTTCGACCAATTCAATGTTGGAGAAGGATTGCGGGTCTATTTTGCCAATCCAGCAGGGATTGAGACTATTTTGACGCGGGTGACGGGTAATAACCCGTCTACCATTCAAGGCGTCCTGGGTGTAGACGGTGAGGCTAATCTGTTTTTGCTCAATCCCAATGGCATCATCTTTGGAGCAAATGCACAACTGGATGTGAGGGGATCGTTTGTGGCGAGCACAGCCAACTCTCTGGTGTTCGGCAACGGCTTTCAGTTTAGTGCAACTAATCCACATGTACGGCCCTTGTTAACGATTAATCTGCCAATAGGGTTGCAGTACGGTACACAGGCGGGAACTATTCAGGTGCAAGCGTCTGAGCTAGAGGTACCGGAAGGGAAAACCTTAGCGCTGTTAGGTGGCAATGTGGCGCTAGACAATGGGACGTTACTAGCACCGGGTGGTCGAGTTGAGTTGGGCGGACTTACCGAACCAGGAACTGTTGCAATTCGAGGGAATGGCAACAATCTGGGTTTTCGATTTCCAAAAGATGTAACACGAGCTGATATCAACCTTACAAATAGCTCTCTAGTCAATGTACGTGCTGGCGGTGGCGGTAGTATTGCGCTCGCTGCTCGCAACTTGAATCTGGGGGGTGAAAGTAAGCTCCAGACAGGAATCAATGAAGGTCAGGGGTTTATTGATGCTAGGGCGGGGAGTATTAACATTGAGGCGACAGGGACAACCAAGCTGACTGAGGCAAGTGGTATTTCTAGTTCAGTTTTAGCCAACGCCGTAGGAATTGGAGGAAACATTAGGCTTACCACGGGTTCTCTCTCAGTCACTGATGGCTCTCAACTCTCGGCTAGTACTTTTGGGCAGGGGGATGCAGGTAATATCAGGATTACGGCTACAGATACCGTCTCCTTTGATGGGGTTAGGAGTGATGGGCGCTCCAGTAATGCTAGAAGCTCAGTACGATTCGGAGCGATCGGTCAAGGAGGCAATATCAACATTACTACTGGCTCCCTATCGGTCACAAATGGCGCTGCACTTTCTGCCAGGACTCGCGGACAGGGAAAGGCGGGTAATGTGAGAATAATTGCGACCGATTCCGTTGCCTTTGATGGAGTTGGCAGCAATGGACTTTCTAGTCTCATTACCAGTGGAGTGGAGTCAAGGGCAATTGGCGAGGGGGGTAATATCATCATCACGACTGACACTCTCCAAGTTACCAATGGTGCCGTACTCGTTACTAATACCTCCGGTCAGGGAGGGGATGCAGGCAACATCAGTATTACAGCCGATCGCATTTCCTTGAATGGCAGCGGGAGTAATGGTGCGTCCAGTGCTGTCAGAAGTGCTGTAGACGTTGGAGCGATCGGCGACGGAGGCAATGTTAGAATCACCACTGGCACTCTTTCGGTTACGAATGGCGCTCAACTATCTGCGAGTACCGCTGGACGAGGAGATGCAGGCAATGTCGCGATATCTGCTTCCGACACTGTTTCCTTTGATGGGGTCGGGAGCAATGGAATTGCCAGTGCGGCGGCAAGCCAAGTTCTAGAAGATGCTGTCGGCAAAGGCGGCAATATCAGGATCGCTACAGGTTCCCTTTCACTTAGCAATGGCGCTCAACTATCTGCCAAATCCCAGGGCGAAGGAAATGGAGGCAGCGTGACGATTCATGCCACTGATAGGGCCTCTTTTCAATCAGGAGCAGGTGTAACCGTGAGCAGCCTCTTGGGACAGGCCGGCAATCTCAACATCTCTGCTAACTCCTTGTTAATGAACCGAGGGAGCTTGACGGCTGAAACGGGAAAGGGCCGAGGTGTCGGTAGGGCGAATATCACGCTGCAAGTGCCAGACTTACTACTCATCGGTAACGAAAGCTTAATCTCTGCCGAAGCCTTTGAGACAGCCAATGGTGGCAACATAAATATCAATACTGGATTCTTAATTGTCTTACCTCCAGAGGGACTCAATGGTAGCGATATCATTGCCAATGCGGTTGAGGGCAATGGCGGAAAGGTGAACATCACGACTCAAGGTATCTTCGGCATTCAATTCCGACCCAGTCTGACTCCCTTGAATGACATTACTGCAAGTTCTCAATTTGGCTTAGCTGGCGTCGTAGAGATTAATAGTCCCGCTGTTGACCCCAGTCGAGGATTGGTCGAATTACCAGTAGATATTGTCGATGTCTCCAAGCTGATTGACCAAAACGTCTGTAGAGCAAAGCGGGGGAGTACATTTATAGCTATCGGTCGTGGTGGCTTACCCGCCTCTCCCAATGAAGTCCTCAGCGCGGAAGCTGCGTGGGAAGATTGGCGCATGTTAGGAGATAGCGAGTCCGAGATCGAGACACAGCCAACTATTCCCATACAATCCCCAATAGTACATCGGCGCGATCGCCAACGAACGCAGGATAACGAATCAACAACAATGGTTGAAGCTCAGGGTTGGGAGATTGATGCGAATGGCAAGGTAGTACTGACAGCACAACCCATCGCCGCTACGCCCCACGATGCTTGGGTGAATCCAGCAGACTGTCGGCGGTTGAGGCAGAAGCTATCCTCTTGACGACCATCCTTGAGAGTGACGGCAAACTGGTCTGTCTGTGCCAAGATAACTGGGTCAGCATTAATACTTGTCGTTGGGGCAAGGCAGAGGGCAGAGGGCAGAAGGCAGAAGGGAAGAGGGTTTTAATCTATTAACATTTGTTGACATACCTTCGTTTTTTTTGCCTACCTACTTACCAAGCGTCAGTTCAATAGGACACGATGGAATTTGATTACTCCCTTGACTTCAAGCAGATCGACTTCCGATCGCACCCGGAGTTGTATCGTATTGGTCGAGGCGAACAAGGCGTTTTATCGGTTGAACCCTACAAAAGTGAGTTGCTGCCTCACTGGAAGTTCAAAACCCCTCAACTAGCTCGTCAGTCTGCCCAGACTATCTATGGCATGTTCCTGGATTACAAAGCTCAAGGGGATTTCGTGGGTATGGACATGGCGCGAAAGTTTTTGCAAATGGGCTACACTCGCTCCCGGCGCTATGCCAATCACAAGTCGGGGCGAAAATACGCTCAAGGGAGCAAGACAGTTCTCCCTCGTGAAGAAGACCCAATCAAAGCCGAATCAGCAAAGATTTTCTACGATACATGGCAGTTGGCTAAGACTGACCCGGATTATCTTGAACTGAAGCAGCGGCATCAATCGTTGTATGAAACATCGCAATAATGCCGATCAGAAATTTAATTGTGGCAAGTCTAAACCCAAATGATATTACAGCAATTTTCTACTCGGTAAAGTAGAGGGGGTAGGGAAGATTGCCAGTTGGCATGAAGCATCTTGTTCGGTTTATTGTTATTGCCGTTTTGGGGCTTGTATTTAGCCTCAGTATCTCTGCGCGGCTTCAAGTTAGAGCGGTGACACCTGCTGTAACTCACACTTCAGGATTAGTAGACCTCTTGCAACAGTCGATTTTCGCCCCCCTACTCCCCCCATCCCCAGAGGGGACCCCATGCCCCCCCCAATTCTGGGGGGAACCAAATTCAAAGTCCCCCAATTTTGGGGGATTTAAGGGGCATTCCAGCATTTATGCAAGAGGTCTAATGTTGGTGCAAGCAGGCAAAGCCCACTATGATGCCGGACAGTTTTCACAAGCCCTACAAGTATTGCAACAGGCAGCACAAACGTATGCCGCCGCAGGAGATAAACTCCGGCAAGCACAAGCACTGAGTTTAGTGTCGTTAGCTGCTCAAGCGCTGGGGCAATGGCAGGAAGCACAGACAGCGATTGATTCTAGTCTGTCGTTATTGGAAACTTTATCTAGTAGTCGAGAACAAAAGCAAGTCCACGCCCAGGTTTTAAACGCGCAAGGGCATTTGCAATTGGCACTCTCGAAAGCGGAAGCGGCACTGAGAACGTGGCAGGAGGCTGAAGCCCTGTACAAGTCAGCCGATGATGAGGTTGGTGTACTCGGTAGCCAGATCGATCGCGCGCAAGCAATGCGATCGCTAGGACTGTACCGTCGAGCAGAATCAATTTTTGCTCAGATCGAACAAACACTTTACCAACAAGCCGACTCAACGCTTAAGGCAACGGGTTTGCTTAATTTTGGTAACATCCTGCGACAGCAAAGAGAGTTAGACCGCTCCAAAAAGATTCTAGAGCTAAGTTTGACAGTTGCACAACAGTTGCGATCGCCCCGAGATGAGAGTCAAGCCTTACTCAGTTTAGGTAATACACAGCGAGCTTTAGCCACGAGAGCCAAAGAGTTAGACAACTTACCAGAAGCTCAGACGCTGACTCAACAGGCACTAACTCACTATCAAAATGCCGCCACAATTGCTACCTTACCGATTACTCGAATTCAGGCACAAGTCAATCAACTTAGTTTAGCGATCGAGACAGGGCAGTTCTCTTCGAGCATAGGCTTGAGCCAACAAATCTTTGAAATGTTAAGTCAATTGCCCTCTAGTCGTGCATCCGTCTACGCTCATGTGAACCTAGCTCAAAGCCTGATGAAATTGCCCAATCCTCAATACATTGTACAACTGTTGAATCGTGCTATTGAACAAGCTAAAAGCTTGGATGACAAACGAGCAGAATCGTATGCATTGGGTACTCTCGGTCAATTTTATGAACAGGCTGAAGATTGGTCAAAATCGAAAATTTTTACCCAGCAGGCTCTCCTAATTGCTCAGCAACTCAATGCACCGGATATTACTTATCAGTGGCAGTGGCAGATGGGACGATTGCTACAAGCTCAGATAGAAAAGGAAACCAACAGCAAGGACGCTAATGCAGATGCGATCGCTTATTACACCGAAGCATTCAAAACTGTCAACGAGCTACGCAGCGACTTAGTTGCCCTCAATCCCGATCTTCAGTTCTCCTTCCGCGAACGTGTAGAACCCGTCTATCGGCAACTCGTCGATCTACTTCTGCGTTCTCGCCAGCCAAGTAACAATAACCTCATTCAAGCTCGCGCTGTAATTGAAGCGCTCCAGTTAGCTGAACTGGACAACTTCTTTCGGGATGCTTGCGCTCAGCCACAGGAAGTGAATATCGATAATTTAGATCCAACAGCAGCAGTCATTTATCCCATTATCCTCAAAGACCGTTTGGAAGTAATCCTCAAATTGCCTCAGCCGGATAACCTGCGGCACTATGCCAATGACAATGTATCTGAAACTCAAGTCGATGAAGCGGTTAAACGACTGCGAAATTCTTTGGTGAGACGCAGCACAAATCTAGCTCAACTCAAAGATGAATCCAATCAGTTATACAACTGGTTGATCGCACCATTTGAAGCTGAGCTAGAGAGCAAAACCGATCGAGAGCATAGCCCGATCAAAACATTAGTGTTTGTGCTAGATGGTTCATTGCGAAATATTCCCATGGCAGCTCTCTATGACGGGACACACTATTTAGTACAACGGTACGCCATTGCTGTCACCTCCGGTTTACAACTTCTAGACCCTAAACCGTTACCCAAAGCAAACATGAATGCTTTGCTGGCTGGAGCCACTTATGCTCCCAGCTTTGAGAAAGAGGGATTAAGGGCATTGGAGCATGTTGAGATTGAATTAAAAACAATAGGAAAAAAGGTACGCCGTAGCCAAATCCTCGAAAATAAGGAATTTATCCAAGAGAACCTGCAAAAAAAGATTAGTACAACACGCTTCAATATTGTCCACCTAGCAACTCACGGGAAGTTTAGTTCTAACCCCGAACAGACGTTCCTACTTGACTGGAATAAACGCATCAACGTCAAAGATTTGGATAACTTACTACGAACGAGCGACCAAAGCGGTGCCAAGCCTGTCGAATTGCTCATCCTGAGTGCTTGTCAGACGGCAACTGGAGACAAGCGAGCGGCATTAGGGCTGGCTGGAGTTGCTGTTCGAGCAGGGGCACGCAGCACGATCGCAACATTGTGGTCAGTCAACGATGCTTCAACCGCCCAATTCATGATTCAATTCTACGAACAGCTCAACAATCCGCAACTGACAAAAGCCGAAGCCGTCCGGAACGCGCAACAAGCACTTTTAACTCAGTATCCGCATAGGGACTACAATCGTCCGTATTACTGGGCACCCTTTATTCTAATTGGGAACTGGCTGTAACAGTACCCACAATCGGTTCTTGAGCTACCTGTGCTAGTCCCACATTGCGATCGCTCAATAATTCGCTCCAAGCTTGCTTCAAAGTAGAATTTTGCGGTTCCTTCAAGCACAGTTGAGCCAACTCTGTTAAGGTGTCGTACCAGACGTGATGTTTGGCATAGATAGTAATGCGTTCTATTGGCGTTTTCGCCGTTTTAAACTCGCTTTCAAACTCACCAGAACGGGCCAATCGTTGTACTTGTCCGCCGACAGAATCGGGGGGTTCTGAGAATTTAGGCGGGGAGCAATTGATATTAAAGTACCAATTGTAGGTCTTACCAACCTCTAAGGGTTTTAGAGTTGGCGGTAGACTGATGCTAACAATCCCTGGCGTAATGGGGGGCTGGAAATGAGCTGAGTACACCTCATTGTCTCCATCCTGCAACGAAAAGTCTCCAGACACGGCTTCCTTTTGAGTGTACGGGACATAAACCCAGAACGTAGGATGTGCATTGAGAGTTAACTCCAAATTTTCGCTACCTGTTAAGTTAGTCATAGGCGGCAGTTCTTTTTTATAAGGGCAACCACCACGGCTGCCAGTACCGTGGTTAGTGGAGGGAGTACCGTTGTCTGGTAGAGTAGGTTTCGCGGCTGGAACAAAGTGAATTTGTATCTTATTGGAATTATTAATCCCCAAACGATTAGGTTGTGCTAGTAAAGGCGTAGACAAGCTCATCAAGCTAACAGTTGCCACAGAAATCGTAAAAAGTGGCTTGAGTTGTGATAAAAATCGCTTTGTATAAATCATAATCTCACCTGAAAATATGATACATGCTTACTACCTACGTTCAAGTCGAGAACCTGGAAACCGATTGCATGGTAAAATATGTTAATCAATCGCTCCTCTGCTCTTCTACAAAACTCACTTCAAATCTTTAGAATTGGGTCAGTCAATCTGCCTTCAATTTCTATAATGTAGATTGCCCAAAAGAGATGAGGGGCACAGAACCTGGAAGATGCGGTGAGGCAAATGATGCTTAGCTTGAATTAGCAGCCAGAGATAAGATGCTTATATCTGCCCATTCGTAGTCTTCTCTATCCATGAATGTTTTTCTGTCGTTTAGTGAATTAAGTTCTCACAGCTAAATTCTTTCCAATTCAGTAAACAAAAAACATTTCAGGTCTCTTATTAAGAGAAGAGTCGAGCGAGCACCCTTAAGGAAATTAACATATATCAAAGTAGCTTTCTGCTTCTTTAAATTTAGTGCACAAAAGCTAGCTTTATATAATAAGAAATTTTTCTTCTTGATTTTAAGTCTAATACGTCTTTATTTTAGAAAAATTGTTAAGCATCTCGCAGTACCCTCAGGGGTACTATGACTCAGGTATCCACTCAGCAATTTTCCTTCTAAAAGACAGAACTCAACGATCTCAATTCCGATCGCTGATTGGTTGTAGCAGCACCGGCACTTGGTTCTTGAGCCACCTGTGTCTGCCTCAAACTCCAGTAAGGGCAACCACCGGGGGATTGCCCTTACCATTACGCTCTAGAATTTAACTCTTCCATGCGGGAAGTCCTACGGAGTGTGGGGAGATATCATCGAACTAGAAACTCGCGCATGTACTGGTTCACCAATTCTGGCTGTTCCTGCTGCACCCAGTGACTACAGTCTGGAATATAGCGAATTTGAAAATCTCTGACGTATTCTTCCGTACCGTAAGTTAACTCCTTCCCCAACGCCGTATCCTGTTTGCCCCAAATCATCAGAGTTGGCACATCCAACAGACTCCACTCCCGTTGCATGATTCCTGTAAAGGCATTGCGGTAATAGTTAATCATCGCTGTCAGTGCGCCGCGCTTGGCTGCCGCATCCTTATACGCTTCGATGTCTGCTGAAGTGAAGGCATTTTTATTCACTGCCATACCCGTAAGGGCATTGCCAATGATTTGATAGTCGAATGACTGCAACAACAGTTCTGGTAACGCTGGAATTTGGAAGAAAAAGGTATACCAGCTACGCATCAACTGCTGAGGTGTCCGCAATCCCTGAGCAAATTTAGCGGGATGGGGAAGGTTCAACACGATCAGACGTTCTACCATTTCCGGGTGAGCATAAGCAAAGCACCACGCGATCGCACCACCCCAATCATGACCGACTAGTACGCAGCGATCGTATCCCAGCCCTTGAATAACGCCCTCAACATCTTTAACCAACTCGCTCATCGTATAAGCAGATTGCTCTTGCGGCTTGTCACTTTCGTTATAGCCGCGCAAATCCAGAGCAACTACTTTATAATCCTTCGCAAATTCTGAGATTTGGTGACGCCAGGAGTACCAAAATTCGGGAAATCCATGCAGCATCAGCATGAGTGGACCATCCCCCTGAGTCACGTAATGCAGTTTAATCCCATTGGTATTAATATACTCGTGCTGCCACGTTTCTTCTCGTACCGGCATTTATATCTCCTCCGTTTTTTTGGCAATCCTATCAATTTTTCGGAAGTTAATTCCCTTTATTAAGTTTGATTGTTAACTTGTATACAGAAAACTCTAGAACCTATTCTCTTCGGGAGATTCCTAGATTTATGTTTCTATACCCACAGTTCAATACCTAACAGTTAAAAGTTATTGCTAGAGATTGGTGTAATTTTTAGGTACAAGAAATATTCTTATATCGGAAGAGTCAAATAAGGAGATTCAAGGTGAAAGTTTCTAGTTTTTACAAATTTATTGGAGCAGGTGCGATTGCTGCTAGTTTAGCCGTTCTTCCCTTAAACCTTCCAGCACAAGCTCAGAACGCTGCTCCTAATGCTACTCAGCCGAATGGTAATGCCGATCGAACTGGGCCTCTAGATAAACACACTAACCGAGGTGATACGAATGATATCGGTTGGTTCGGTTTAATTGGTTTAGCTGGATTAGCAGGTTTAGCTGCCAAGAGGCGTAAAGAAACTACTCATTAATACCAATTAGGTTTGAGTTTGACACTTATTCTCTAATTGCTTCTCCCGAAGCAAATGGGGCTGGCGGAGTGCCAAATGTGACAGTTGAAAAGTCAATTGGTATAACAACTTAGTAAGGTTAAATATGGGGCAAGCGCTACGAATAAAAATAGCAGCTAAGCTTTAGATAAGAACTCGATAACCACTTGTCTTCATGCCTGACCGAGCGGTTACCGGATTTGAATAAGAGCTAACTGCTACATGCCCCCTAAAGCAACGGCATTTCCCTGTGATGGACAGGGTGTGCCGTTGCTAATTAATAGGCCTTTTGCAAAATATCAAGAACCCCTCCCCTTGTTAAGGTAGGGAGAATTCGTTCAGTTTCTATCTGACAAGTTTAAGTCTATCTGCCATCTGACATCTTGCACCAGTTGCAATAATCAGGAGAAACCCCTCCCCTAAAAGGAGAGGGGAGTAAGATTTCCGGCTCCCCCTTCCCTTCAAGGGAAGGGGGCTGGGGGGTTAGGTTTTTCGATTTATTAAGAATGGTGCAAGATGTGAGTCTACTCACATCGCCTTTGCCCTCCTGTGTTCAAGCCGTGAGTTAGGTCTACGCTTGATGCACGGCTGCCATCATTTCCGGTTGCTGGTCGTGGAAACAACTACTATAAGGTCTTTTTCATCTTGAGGTAACCGTCTGCCACTTTCTTCAGCTCTAAGATAGATAGACCTCATTTATCTCAGGGCGAGTGCAACCCAGCAATTACCTGCATGTGGAGATGCCTTCGCTAACGCTTGGCAACTAGACCAATTGTTTCAGGACTTACGCAGGCACACTAGATATAGTGGTAGAGGAGCTAAAGCCCCCTAACCTGAACAAGACAGACAATTGT
>DATNPT010000252.1:0-4863 GCA_036703075.1 Chroococcales cyanobacterium | reverse complement strand
AAGTGATTTAGTGGACAACCCAAGCGCTCAATAATTGGTTGATTGACAAGTTAAGTGTCTATGCTGAACCAACTAAGAGACATCTTCTCAGGAAACTTCATGGCTCACGGGTCATGCTACCTCTGGAATCCAGTACTAGTGTGGCTGCATGCTGGCTCGGATTTTTTCATTGGCTTATCGTATTATTCCATTCCCCTGCTGCTGCTCTATTTTGTACGTCGGCGTCACGATGTACCATTCCAGGGGATTTTCATCCTATTTAGTGCATTTATCTTATCCTGCGGAACGGGTCACTTACTAGAAATTTGGACGCTCTGGCATCCGGCCTATTGGCTATCCGGTTTGACAAAAGCTATTACAGCTGTAGTCTCTTTGTACACCGCTTCAGAAATGGTGCCATTGCTGCCGAAAGCGCTGGCATTACCCAGTCCATCTCAGTTAGCCGCAGCTAACCTTGCCTTAGAAAAGGAAGTGGCCGAACACAAACAAACAGTAGCCGCACTCAAGCAATCTCAGCAACGGTTATCTCTACTCGCCCAACAAACGCCACTGGCCGCGATCGAGTGGAACCTCGACGGTGAAGTCATCGACTGGAACCCGGCGGCTGAGACGATTTTTGGCTACGACAAGCAGGAAGCCATTGGTCGTCATGCGACTGAACTGATGGTATCAGATGGGACCACAGAGCAGTTCGAGCAAGTATGGCAAGGACTCCTAGCGTGTGAGCATCTTTGCCCTACGACGAGTCAGCACTACACACCCGATGGGAGGAGAATAGTTTGCGAATGGTACAACATTCCTCTGATCGAACTCAACGGTTCCTGTGTTGGCGTCACGTCCTTGGTACAGGATATTACTCAGCGCCAAGCAGCGGAGGATGCGCTCAAACAAGCTTATGAGGAATTAGAACAACGAGTTGAGAGACGAACCAGCGAACTGGCAAAAGCCTATGAAGATTTGCAAGTAGAAATGCGCGATCGCCAATCGGCAGAATTAGCACTAGCAGAACGCGAACGCTATTTGGCTGCATTAGTCGAAATTCAGCACCGATTATTAGCGCTCAAAGCAGAAGAAAACTACTACCCCTCGATTTTAGAACTGCTCGGACAATGGAGTAGTGCTAGCCAAATCTATGTCTTTGAAACCTGCGGCGATAAGAGAAGTCAGCTCTTGTGTCAGTGTGCCGAGTGGGTTGCTCTTGGACGATGCTGTGACAACCACCACCAGCGTCGGCGTTTTCCTTACGACGAATGTTTCCCTCGCTGGATCCAAATCTTGGCACAAGGTCAAACCCTAATGGGATTAGCGAGCGAGTTCCCCGAAACAGAGCGTTTGATTCTAGAAGGGATGGGAATTTTATCCCTCCTCGTTTTGCCCCTGAGGGTGAACGATCGCTTTTTTGGATTTATCGTGTTTGAAAACTGTAGCGAAGCACGAGTTTGGTCAGCGTCAGCAGTAGATTTATTGAAGACAGCCGTAGCCTCGCTCTCGCTCCAACACGAGCGCTCGATCGCGCAAGTGGCTTTGCGGCGCTCGGAAGCTCAGCTTAGAGTGCAAGCCACCGAACTCGAACGGACGGTATATCAGCTCAAGCAAGCTCAAGCGCAACTCGTGCAGAGCGAAAAAATGTCTAGCTTGGGCATGATGGTTGCTGGTATTGCTCACGAAATTAACAATCCAGTCGGTTTCGTGTATGGCAATCTCACTCCAGCCGAAGAATATATCCAAGATTTATTGGGACTGATTGATTTATACCGACGGCACTATCCGGTTCCAGTACCAGCGATTCAGGACTATACCGAGGGCATCGATTTAGACTTTTTGATGGAAGACTTGCCCAATCTGCTGGACTCGATGAAAGTAGGAGCCGAGCGTATCCGCGATATCGTAAGCACTTTGCGAACGTTCTCGCGGGTTGATGAAGCGAAGATGAAGCTAGTTAATATTCATGAAGGTATAGACAGTACTCTAGTGATTTTGCACCATCGTCTCAAGGAGAAATCTGGAGGCTTACCCATTAAGGTTGTTAAGAAGTATGGCAATCTTCCCCCAGTAGAGTGTTATTCCGGACAACTCAACCAAGTATTTATGAACATTTTGGTCAATGCAATAGATGCCTTGGAGAGTAAGCGAACGGGGGATATTTGTGCTAACTCTGAGTCAAATTCTGCACGGGTTTGTCCGCCGCCACGGATTGAGATTCGGACTGAATTAATTGATAGTGGGGAATCCAATTCCGACTCCAAGCGTGTAGTCGTTCGGATTATTGATAATGGATCGGGCATTACGGAGTGGGTACGACTTAGGCTATTCGATCCTTTCTTTACGACCAAACCAGTGGGCCAGGGGACTGGTTTGGGGTTGTCCATTAGCTATCAGATTGTAGTAGCGAAACATGGTGGACAATTACATTGTAGGTCGGTACCCGGAGAAGGAACAGAGTTTATTATTCAGCTTCCAGTGCAGCAGACTAAGCAGAAGCATCACGATAGTGCTCAAGCGAGTTCAAAAGGAGTTGAGCCAACTCAGCCGCTCTGCCAGTATTTAGAGGCGTCGGGAGAAAATCTCTATCCAATACACCGGATAGCTCATCACTAATCGAATGGCTTAGCACCTATGACATAAGTAGCTAGAGAGACGTACTTGCCCCTAAATTTTGCTTCTATGTAAGTAAAGAAGAGTTTTTAGGAAAACGGGCGATGAAATATAAATATAATTCTTCAGGATCGGTTTCTTCTATTCTGATTGCTGCCGCGATTTTGGGGATTGCCATTGGTTTGCCTTTAGGGTATTTGGCTCGTCTATCGGCGGAGCAACCCTCGAGTCCAAATGTGGCTTTACTACAGCAGGGGAATCGATAAGGTGGAAACCAACCTCTAGTAGTTTGAATTTATGGATGCGATCGCAAATTTCCCGATGTTGTCGTTTAATTAACTTAACTTGCAGCACGAGCGAGCAACGTATAGCGTGACGATCGACCTAGCTGTATGCCTAAAATTAGATAGTTAACGCTTGTGTTAACAGTAGGTAAGCAGATGGGTACTCAGTTAATCTCATTCCGTCTTAGAGATGAAGAAGTTGCCCTGCTCATGCAGCGGGCCCAACCAGAGTCGAGTCCGAGCTTGACTGCCCAGAGAATCATTCGGCAGGTATTAGGTACAGAGGAAATGCCACCGGACAAACTATCGACCCTGTTAACGAGAGTCAGCGAGTTCCAGGAGCAAGTGGAGTCGATTAAGGGCTTTGTTGACGACACAATTGACCAACGCTTAGCAGCGGTGGACAAACTGGTTAATGAGTCGGTTAACCTGCAAATGCAAACCGAACTGCTGCAAATGCGATCGCGATTTGATGAGTTGGAGCAGCGTTTAGAGCAGTATTTCCATGCTCAGCGGAAATCGATACCGCAGTTTAAGAACGATTACAAAGTATCTACCCTGCGAAAACAAAAGCAAAAACAGAAAGCTGAGTTATCGACTCCACCGCTTAATCAAACTGAGTTAGCCCAACGCCTTCACCATCCAGATACAGGCATGCCTTATACTCCTCGCTCGATTAGCCGTCAAAAACTGAAAAAAGATTTTCCGAAGTGGTCGGAGCAACGCGACCCGGAGGGCGTACTTTGGAAGTATGAGCCAAAAGATGGGCTTTTTTATCCGCTATAACCTCGTTATTAAGAGTTATATAGTGTTATAGAGTAATAAACAAGATTTTTTTAGGGGCGCAAGGCTTTGCGCCCTTACAGGTGTAATCGATCGAGAGAAGTACAGCTAACTTCTGCCTTCTGCCTTCTGCCTTCTGCCTTCTGCCCCAGACCCCATCCAACTCCAGCTAAGGGCGTTGTACCAACGGGGATTGTCCAGCAGATGGCGGTAAACCCGCGCGTTTCTCCAGTTCCTGTGCCACAAAGTCGGGGACTTTTAATTCTGCCCCTTTAGCTAAACAGCAATCTCGCACGGCGAGGAGAAATCCTTGAATGGCTGCCGGGGCTCCGGGTAGGGTGGTGACTTGGGTGAGGAATTTGCGCCACTGTCCTTGATTTTTGCCGTAGTCCTCTAATAACTGTAAGGCGGCGAGATACTCGGCGAGGGGGTCGAGGGCGAAGCGAATTTGGTCTTGGGCCGGGCCGATGGTTTGAATGAGGCGCAGGCGATGTTCTAGATATTTGAGGCGATCCTCTACATTGTCCCCGCTGAGGGCTGCCAGTGCATCGTTACGTTTAGCTGCTGTGGGTCGATACGTTTCCTTGAGGCATTCCCACGCGATCGCTTTTGCATCATCCTGAACGATCCGATCGTCCAATTTATCGCCATTTACATCCCGGTTGAGTTCGTTGAGGTAGCTCAGCATTAAATCGGGAATGTTATCGGGTAGGGGAGCAAGACCTTGCGCTCCGACACCGGATGCTGTACCGTCTTTAACTGCAATAAGTTGTTCGGCGTAGAGCTTAGCCAGCAATACGGTGATGTCTCGCGCTCCTACCATGACGGAAAGTCGGCTACAAGCCTCGAAAAACTCGGCATCGGTGAAGCGATCGCGTTTTCCTCGCTGTGTGAGGTAGGCTTCCATAAACGAGGAGAGGCGATTGCCTTCAATTCGCAGCGGCTTGAGGGTTGTCTTGATGACTTTGCCCAGCGTCTCTTCCGTGCGTGAGGTAATCACTAAAGCATTGACACAAAAGTCCGGTAGTTCGGGACGAATCGCCTTGCGCGTCGCGTCGCTCATTTCCGAGAGGTGATCGACAATGACTAGAACTCGCCGCTGCCGGAGGAGGCGTTCGAGCAGTTCCTCGGAAACGGGGTTGGGTTCGTTGGTTAAATCTTGCAACTGTCCCCGAATAGCAGTCATGAACGGAGGTTTATC
>DATNPT010000249.1:0-3935 GCA_036703075.1 Chroococcales cyanobacterium | reverse complement strand
GTACAGATGGGAACCGCCTTTCTCGCCTGCCCTGAGAACAATATCCCAGAAGTCTATAGGCAAGCGGTACTCAAGTCTAAGGACGAAGACACGGTTATTACTGAAGTATTTTCCGGCAAACCCGCCAGAGCAATACGAAATCGATTTATACGTGAAATGGAAAATAACAGGGATAAGGTGCTACCCTTCCCGGCTCAGATATCTATAGGGCGGGTTTTGTATCAGACTTCGGCTCAACAATCAAATCCAGATTTTGTCAGTATGTGGGCAGGACAGGGAGCAGCATTAGCCGAAGCTCTCCCGGCAGGTGAGCTGATCGAAAAGATCATACAAGAATTTCTTGCCGTAACTGCTTCTTTACAACTCAAGTAAAAAGTTAACAGTTCAGACCAAACTCTATCTCTGAATAACCGCTTGCAGTGAACCGCCAATTATTTCGCATTGCGACTCCAAAATTATTGAGCATGGCTAAAAGCCAGAGAACACAAGGCAAAAGCTTTTTTCTGCCCAAAGTGAAAAAAGAGGGATGATCTCCACATTTGGTGGTTTTAAGACCTTGTTAGGTAAAGAATTGAAGGAGAAAAATAAAGCTATATGACTCATTTTGCTATTATCTGTCCAGAGGTAACGGGTCACCTCAACCCGATGTTTGCATTAGGTCGTGAACTGCAACGGCGCAGTCATCGCGTTACCTTTATCGGAGTTCTCGATGCCCAAGCTACGACACTAGCAGCAGGATTGGAATTTCGGGCGATCTCAGAATCTGAGTATCCTTTGGGGGCGATGCCAAAATTCAGTGCACAACTGGGGGAACTGAGCGGACTTGCTGCAGTGCGTTACGCCTTTAGTAATTTCCAACAACAGTGGAATGCTGCATTACTTAGGGATGCCCCAGCAGCGATCCGGGAGGCTGGTGTAGAAGCATTACTGGTGGATCAAGTCATACCAGTGAGAGGGACTCTTGCAGAATTTCTGGACATGCCGTGGATTGAGGTATGCTGTGCTTTGAGCGAGAATCCAGACGACACCATCCCGCCTTTTTTTACAACCTGGAGCTATAACCCAGCCTTGTGGGCGCGTCTACGCAATCTTGCGGCTTTCCTTGTGTTTAGTCGCATCGCAAGACCAATCGAGGAGGTAAATCAACAGTATCGCCGACAGTGGAAGTTACCCCTGCACTCTAGTAGCAACGAGCGATTTTTCCCTCTGGCGATTGTAACTCAACAGCCTGCTGAGTTTGAATTCCCGCGCCAAACCTTGCCCGATTACTTCCATTTCACAGGACCGTACCATGACTCAACCGGGCGGATACCTGTCGATTTCCCCTATGAAAAGTTGACCGGGCAACCGCTGATTTACGCTTCTATGGGAACCCTACAAAATCGTCAGCAAAAAGTTTTCCAGTGTATTGCTGAGGCATGTGTTGGGTTAGATGCCCAGTTGGTAATTTCTCTGGGGGGTTCCGGTAGCCCAGAATCCTTGCAAGGACTGCCAGGAGACCCCTTGGTTGTCGGCTATGCACCTCAACTGGAACTGCTCAAAAAAGCAACGCTTACCATCACTCATGGAGGCTTGAATACCACTCTAGAATGCCTCACCAATGGGGTGCCGATGGTGGCGATTCCCATTGCCTTTGACCAGCATGGAAATGCAGCGCGTATCGCTTGGACAGGGGTAGGAGAGTTCGTTCCCCTATCGCGATTGAGTGTCACTAGGTTGCGAGGCGCTATACAACGGGTTCTGACCCAAGAGTCTTACAAAAAGAATGCAACTAGGCTACAAGAAGCCATTCGCCGAGCCGGTGGGGTTAGTCGAGCCGCTGATATTATCGAACAGGCTGTATCCATAGGGAAGCCTGTCTTGGCTCAAGCACGGTAATAGACAAATTCTTATACGTTAGGGTTAAGTCAACTTTTCGTTTTTTTGCTTGGGTTCACGCGACGTTTGTAGAAGGCGATTCAGCTTCTTATAGGCAGCAAACGCGCTCTCGTCCCCCAATCGAAGTTTTTCTTACAAGCGATTAATCTTCGCTTAAGTCAGTAACTTTAAGAGGCATTAGTGAATTACTAGCGGCTCGCTAACTGATTCCAGGAAGGAATTGGAATCAGATGGATGAGAGGTAACAGTTCAATTCATCCTACCTCTTGGTACACCGAAGTGAAATTCACTTGAATGCTGAAAGTCCAGAAAGACAGACATCTAAGTTGCGGTTTAACTCAACGAACTTGAGTGGAGTGGATGGGGCGATCGCAGAAGAATGAAGTTAATCGAAGTTCGCCGACACCCCCTATGGCGATTACTTCGCTGCCAGCGAGTCATGAAACCGATGCACCCATAACCGTCAGCACCTAGCAATTCAATGACGCGCTCATTGAAGATGAGATCCCCTACGGCACAGACTCAGTCGCGCAATAGAATCACTGCACTTTTCATTGGCGGACGCACATCTAAGTCGCGTGTTAACTCAAATAACTTGAGTGGTGTGCATTAAGCGATCGCTGAACAATCAAAAGTAACCAATCTGAACATCAAACTTACCAACCAAAAGGAGAACAAGATGAATAGCAATCACGTAAACCGTCCAAACATGAAGCTCGAAGTTGTGGTGTTCAGCGTTTCCGACGTTGAGCGCACGAAGGCATTCTACGAGAATCTCGGCTGGCGGCTCGACATCGACATAGCGGAAGGTAACTACCGCAACGTGCATGTGACACCGCCCAACTCGGAAGCCTCGATCATTTTCGGCAAGGGAGTCATTCCAAACAATTCTGGCTCGGCGCATAACCTGGTCCTTGCCGTAGACGACCTCGATGCTGCCCGCGAAGACTTGCTCGCTCGCGGTGTCAACGTGAGCGAGATCTTCCACTACGCTGGCGGCCCCTTCAACAACGCCGTGGAGAACCCGCGCATCAGCGGGCGTGACCCGCAAGGTCGTTCCTACTTCTCATTTGCCTCGTTTGAAGATCCGGACGGGAACATCTGGCTGCTCCAAGAAATCACAACGCGGCTTCCCGGTCGCCTATGGGACTCTCCACGAGCCGACGTTGCAACCCTTGCAACCCTTCTGCGCGAGACGGCGGAGCGCCACGACCCCTACGAGAAGACTCACGGCGAGCATAACTGGTGGGACTGGTACGCACCCTATCTGAGTGCGCGTCAGAATGGCAGCAGTCCAGAAGAGGCTGCCGCCGCCGCTGACCGTTACATGGAAGAGATTTTGCCTGTTCTTTCCAGAGGATGCGGTCAGAATAGCATCCGCCAGGTCGGGTTCTGAACGACCTTCTCCTTACTGAATTGAGCGATGGGGTGAGCGACGGAACTCCCGCCCATCGTTCATCTCACCATCACAGCTAAGTCCTGTGGGCAGACAATACGTAACCTCAGTGCAATCTAATTGGAGCAAGACCAATGTCCAGTGCTCGTCGAGTTGGCGGTTACCGATCGTGTTTAGGCTCAGTTGTGAAACGGACGATTTGCAGCAAAGAGAAAACACCATGATCAAACTAAAGAAAGTACATTACAAAACCAAAGCCCCCACATGGGGTGTCTTCGTCCTGCTATCGGGACTCTTCATCGCGCTCTTTGCAGCAACACTGTTGCTGACAACTCCCGATCGCGTGCTGGCGCAACAATCTGTCCAAACCAGCGCCCAAACCCAGGACGTGACCGAGGTGAGCGCAAGGAATATTCGTGGTGCTTCACCGTATGTCGCGATCAAGAACGAGTCCGCACCCAAGCTGATTGTAGACCCCCCACTTCCTGAAGGGCTGGCTCAGGGTGTCTACTGGGCGCAATACCGGGTGGAGAACTTGCACATCGTACCCGTGTTTGGGACGAGTTCCCTCCAGGTATCGCCGCGGATCGGGCATCTACATGTAATCGTCGATGATCTGCCCTGGTGGTGGGCGGATACGAGTGACTCCAACACGGTTGAC
>DATNPT010000223.1:0-4030 GCA_036703075.1 Chroococcales cyanobacterium | reverse complement strand
TTTTACTATTTATGCTTTTTTATCAGCAAAATCTTCCGAATTTTTACTATAAGGATTAAAATTTGACTTGAATTTGCTCTGTCTTTCTGAGTGAAGTCTCCTGCATAAATCCTGAATGCCCCCTAAATCCCCCAATTCTGGAGGACTTTGAGTGATATTCTCTCCCCAGAATTAGCCCTGCCCGCGCAAGGGTTGATTAATGGTTCAGTCAGTACCATTCACCCTAGGATGAATGTCAATGATTTAAGCGAAAGTATCAAAATCAATGGACATTATCCAAATCCTGAAAGAGGACTATCAACGGTTTCCTGTGAACCAGACATACAGCATCTATGCCAAAGATGTCTACTTTAAAGACCCTCTCAACGAATTTCGTGGCATTGAACGCTACAAGCAGATGATTGGTTTTATCAAAACTTGGTTTCGCGATCCCAAAATGGATCTTCACGAGATAACGCGGTCGGGAGATACGATTAAGACACGGTGGACTTTAAGCTGGACAACTCCATTACCATGGCAGCCACGAATTGCCATCCCTGGTTGGAGCGAATTAAAGGTTAATGCCGAGGAACTCATTGTGTCTCATATCGATTACTGGGATTGCTCGCGCTGGGATGTTGTGAGACAGCATTTTTCCCGAGAAAAAAATTAAAGAGATAATAAATAATGTAAATAGTTCTTAGGAAAACGCGATCGCCGCGTTTAGTGAATCATCCATGCGCGTAATTCTCATGACCGGCAAGGGTGGAGTAGGGAAGACTTCTGTGGCGGCTGCTACAGGGCTTCGCTGTGCCGAACTCGGTTATCGGACGCTCGTCCTGAGTACCGACCCCGCTCACTCGTTAGCCGATAGCTTCGATCTCGAACTCAGTCATGAGCCTCGATTAGTTCGCCCCAATCTCTGGGGAGCCGAACTCGATGCTCTAATGGAATTGGAAGGAAACTGGGGTGCCGTTAAGCGGTATATCACCCAGGTTCTACAAGCGCGGGGATTAGACGGCGTTCAGGCAGAAGAACTGGCAATTCTTCCTGGCATGGATGAAATTTTCGGTCTCGTGCGAATGAAACGTCATTACGACGAAGCCGAGTACGATGTCTTGATTATCGATTCCGCTCCGACTGGCACGGCTTTACGACTACTGAGTCTTCCAGAAGTTAGTGGTTGGTATATGCGCCGCTTCTACAAGCCACTGCAAAACATATCGGTTGCTCTAAGACCGCTCGTTGAACCGTTATTCAAGCCGATTGCGGGTTTTTCTCTACCTGACAAGGAGGTTATGGATGCGCCTTACGAGTTCTACGAGCAAATTGAGGCGTTAGAGAAGGTACTCACTGACAACACCCAAACATCCGTGCGTCTAGTCACCAATCCCGAAAAGATGGTGATTAAAGAGTCTCTACGCGCCCATGCTTATTTGAGCTTGTACAACGTTGCAACCGATTTAGTAGTTGCCAATCGGATTATTCCTGACGAAGTTACCGACCCCTTCTTTAAACGCTGGAAGGAAAATCAGCAGCAGTATCGCCAGGAAATTCATGACAATTTCCAACCCTTGCCCGTGAAAGAAGTTCCTCTGTACTCGGAAGAGATGTGTGGGTTAGCTGCACTAGAGCGGCTGAAAGAAACACTCTATGGCTCGGAAGACCCAGCTCAGGTCTACTATAAGGAAAATACAATTCGGGTGGTACAGAATAAAAATCAGTACAGCCTGGAATTGTACTTACCTGGAATCCCCAAGGACAAAATCCAGTTGAGCAAAACTGGTGATGAACTGAATGTGCGGATTGGCAACCATCGACGTAACTTAGTTTTGCCGCAAGCTTTAGCGGCACTGCAACCCGCCGGAGCCAAGATGGAGGAAGATTATCTGAAAATCCAGTTTGCCTAGTACCTAAACGAGATTTCACGAGCAGGGTACCCGTAACCTTGAGTACGCGTCCACGCTCAGGCTAAACAGCCATCATTAAAACCCTTGTTACAAATCTGTACTGTAAAAATCTCGTTGCCGTACTAGGCAACAGACCTCGTTCAAAGAGTTAAGGTTTGCAAATTGCTTGCATCTGCCAGAGGGCTTAAAGTTCAAATGAGGTCAAATAAGGAATAATCCAGAACTTTTGGCTCAGGTGTGTACTACTGGCAGAGATAAAATGAGCGATCGCGAAAAATCACAAGAAGAGCTACTGGCAGAATTGGCATTATTGCGCCGACAAGTCGCGGCGCTTAAAGCCACAAAAAGTGCTTTCGATGCTCAAAATGAGTTATTCAGAAGCTTAATTACCATGTTGCAAACATCGACGGGCAAGTTAATGCTCAGAGCTATGTTGCAACAGATTTTAGACACGTCTCGGAGGCTAACCCGCGCTGAAGAAGGCAGCGTATTTTTACTCGATGCCAATGGCGTTGTCACTGAAAGTATTTTGGCTCGCGGTGCGACCATTCGCGGACAAAAGCAACGACTCATTGGCGAGGTTTTAGACAAAGGCCTCGCCGGTTGGGTTATCCGTCACCAGCAAGTTGGACTGATCGTTGATACGATGCAAGATGAACGCTGGTTAACATTACCCTATCAGCCCTACACGGTTCGTTCGGCACTCTGCGTACCGATTCTCAAAGGCAGGGTATTACTGGGGGTACTCACCCTCATGCATTCCCAACCCCGATACTTTAGCCAAACCTCTGCTCACCTGATGCAGATGATGGCTGACCAAATGGCCCTGATTCTCGATAATGCTCGACTTTATACCGAACAGCAGCAATCAGGGCTAAACCGAACTCAGCAGGCAGAGCGGGGGTTACACCCAGTCAATGGGCAACCTCTAGATGAGTCAGACTTCTCTCTAATTGGTCTTTACATCATTTTTGGGGAAGGAAATTTTCTCTACGCTAACCCTAGGTTGGCAGAGATTTTTGGTTACAGCTTTGGTGAACTTGTCTCTTTAGACTCAGTCCTGGATTTGGTATCAGCAGACAACCGCGATTTCGTTGCCAACCAACTCCATGAGTGCTTTCAGGGTCACAGCAAAAATCTCTTCTGTAGATTTGCGGGACAGCGAAAAGACGGTAGTCAGATTAATGTAGAAGTTTCTGGAACAAGAACAACGCTTTATGGAAAGGTTGTGGTTGTTGGAGCGCTGAGATTGACTTAATTTAGCTTAATCAAGAGGTCTAGATTTCATTCGATGAAGAAACTCTCGAAACTATCAACAATATCCTTACATTCTTTAAATTTTGAGTCCTAGAGACCATAGACCCTTTAAACTATGACTTAGCAGGAGAAAGCCTAAGTCAGTGAATCGCTGGAGATTAGGCATCTAAGTAATCATTTACTAGCTTTAGTCTCTCAATAACCTTATCCGTCTAGGACAACAAAATTTATTTCCTACTGCATAGTATTCAAGCAAAAACATTGTTATAGGGGTTATCTATGTCCACTGAATCCACTCCCGCCAAACCAGCAATCTTAATCACTATTATCGGTGAGTTTGTGCTGAAAGATCGAATTACAAAACTCCTCAAAAGCAAGGACGTAACAGGTTATACGATTAGCGAAGTAAGGGGTGAAGGCGGTCATGGTCGGCGAATGGGAGATATTGCTGGCTATAACACAAATGTTGAGATTAAAACAGTAGTACCACCAGAACTTTCTGACGAGATTTTTCAGGCTTTAGCAGAGCTACGGAACGGTCATGCTCTAGTTGCTTTTCGACATAATGTAGAGACTTTAAGCCATTAGTTGGCGTTTAACCGTATCGTAATAAACTCAAAATAATTAGAATACTCTACTAAGAGTTTTGTTATATAGCATTTCTCCGTCAAGTGAGGTACATTTTTATGGCTGAAATCCTTATGGGGCAAGAATTGGTTGTACCTCATCAGTCAAGGAAACGCTATAGGCCAGCGTTGCTCCCTTAATTCGGAGGTTAAACAGAAATGCCTGCACGTAAACTGCCTGATGGTCCCCAAACTCATCCCTGGCTACAGACACTTCAATGGCTGACTGACCCCCTGGAATACATGGAAGCCTGTAGC
>DATNPT010000221.1:0-12627 GCA_036703075.1 Chroococcales cyanobacterium | reverse complement strand
AATTGCAGTGGTATCCCTGTTACTTTCCAAAACAATCTTCCTGCTGAATGTAAAACGTCCCATGCTTCTACTAAGCTGGGGTCTTCAATGAATTCGGACAGTTCACTCTTCAATGCTTTCCACTGTGAGGTAACAGTGGGTAGGTGGCAACGGTCATAAACTGCCATTCCATTCCAATAATTTTGTAGGTTTTTACTGATTGTCATTTACAGATTTTTTATTGTTTTAAACATTGGTGATTAACCCTGAGCAATCGCCAATTGCCTGTATGTTGGGAAAACACAAGAAAACCCAACATCTACTCCGATTTGCTTACCAAGTCGCTCGCTTCGCCAGGATAAAAGCTATTGTCTAAAATTCCCGCCAAACTGTAGGGACACTCAACTGGAAAAGTTTCCTCTGGCAAATCAGTTTCTCCCATGGCTAAATCTCTGCCATTCTCGTAGGCTTCTATCAGTGCATCCTCAAGATAGGGCTTTAAGCTTGGGTTGTCTTTCAGTAACCGTAGGGTATCACGGCGCTGTACCCGAATTGTTGCCAGCCAACTCCGGCTACGCATTGAGGATTGATACTCCCATTTCAATAAATGCCCAATCAACACGCTCAAGCGATTTTGCAGTTCTTGGCGTTGCTGTTTCCCCAAGGATTCAATCTCCTCAATTAGATTGAGCAAGTCAAGCTGACTCCACTGGTGCTTGCGGAGTAAGGAGACTTGTTCCTGCGTCCAGGCGTAGAAATCGGTTTCGTAGAGGCTGGGTGCAGACATTGTGTCTTTAGGGTTTGTTTCCGGCACATGCATCAATAGTTTCCAACCTCAATATCTCTAGTCTAAGACTGCCAATTTAATCTTAGACAGGCAAAGAGAGGCAGCGCTGATTGAACTTATTAGGAACAGAGGAACTCCGAAAAGCCATGTTCCGTAAGCCTCGTCATGTTCGCTCGGAACGACGCGACCTTAAAAAACGTTAAGATGTTGTTCGCTTATGTGAGACAACTTTTCCCCGATGACAGCAACCGTCAAAATTCAGCCACAGGGGTTCAGCGTAACTTACCCGAAAACGTCCTGGCGCGTCATTTTCGTTGAAGATGCGGCTGGCAAGTTTTATTTTCGCCTCTGCGGTAAAGACTTTCGGTTTGAACCCCGCGATCGCTATCGCTATCCTAACTATGATGATGCTCGCCGCGCTGCCTTCTGTTTTCTAGAATTGATGAAGCGCTTGGAGCGATCGCGGATGAAGCTCAGCGTTTTGGCTGAAATCGGAATTCTTAAATTTCCCAGAGAGACGTATCGCTCCTATGAACTTTGGGTATTAGTCGATCGCACCCGCTATACCTGGGAGCTAATTACGGACACAGGTTTTTGCGTCAGATCGCAGCGTTGGTATAAGCACCCCGACACGGCTATTGCCAAAGCTCAAGCCCATATCGATCGCGAACTA
This sequence comes from Chroococcales cyanobacterium, assembly GCA_036703075.1. Classification (GTDB taxonomy): domain Bacteria; phylum Cyanobacteriota; class Cyanobacteriia; order Cyanobacteriales; family Coleofasciculaceae; genus DATNPC01. Next base: position 11,188 of record DATNPT010000221.1, on the reverse strand, counting down.
GCTATTTCCCAAATCAGAGACGTTGTTGGATGGGTTTGATGTTGTGCGACCTACATCTGATAAACTCCGAGCAGCAATCGCTAGCATTGTTGGTCGGAGTTTATCAGTGAGGACGAATGCAAACGCTGTTGTTTCTTTGTACGGGCAATTACTACCGCAGCCGATTCGCCGAACACTTATTTAATGCTTTAGCCCCCAAGCACGGCTTAAATTGGATGGCTACCTCTCGCGGACTGGCACTCGAATGGGGTGTGGATAATGTCGGAGCTATCTCCAAGTACGCCCTCATGGGTTTGATCGAGCGTCAAGTGAGCATGGCTCAAGACTTGCGCTATCCACTCCCTTTAACTGAGGCAGATTTGGCAGGGGCTGCCAAGATTATTGCCGTTGATGAGTCAGAACACCTTCCTCTCATGGTCGAACGCTTTCCCCAATGGACGGATGCGATCGAATACTGGTTGGTTCACGATGTAGGACACACTCCCGTCGATGAGGCTCTCCAACAAATTGAGGACCATATCCAACAACTAATCGAGCAAATACGGAACTGATGCAGCCATGAGGTTTAATTAACTATCGATCGCGAACTCACTCGCATTCCCTGCCAAAACGTTACTGTAAACTGATAGCTGCATGTCCCAACAAAAAGCCCTGGTATCTCACCGGGGTTTTTCAGTCGGTTGGCTGGGAATAATGCGATCGCGTCAGCAACAAAGGCGATCGTGTCCTTATCCCAAACAGCTTATCCAGATAGTCCAAAAGCCCTTATGCCTGACCAAGATTTACAACGAATTACTAACCGCCTTGTTAATACTTTAAGGCGAGATATATTGGTTCAAACCACTGTAAACAATTTAAGAACTGTTCTGAATATCGATCGCGTTGTCTTATATTATTTTTATCGCGAATGGGAGGGGCGAGTTACCTTTGAGTCGTTGAGTTCTAGCAACTTTTCTATCTTCGGAGCAACGGGACCCGATGAATGCTTCAATAGCGAGTATGCTGCGCTCTACTTAGCCGGACGGGTAAGAGCAATCCCAGATATTGAAGTAGAACCCATTAACCCTTGCCATCGAGACTTTCTCCGAGGGATGCAGGTTCGTGCTAATTTAGCCGTCCCCGTTCTCATCAATTCTCAACGGCTATGGGGATTACTAGTGGCTCATCATTGCCAAGACGTTCATGCTTGGTCAACAGCGGATATTGAAAGCATGCAAAAAGCTGCTAAAGAGCTATCGATCTCTCCTTCAATTCAAGATAGTTGATGCCAAATTTTTAAGAACCATTATTGAATCAACTATCGCAATTCCTCATACTAATGAAGAACCTTATCAAAAATTAAAGCATTGCTCTAGTTAAATCACCATTGGGCGATAGTCAAGCAAAAGGCTTGCGCTAACTCGAAATTTAGGCTAGAACAGTTGACTGACGGAACTTGAATTTCATGGGAAGTTTCCGTCTCATCTTGGCGATTGGAAATCGCAACTACGCTAACGAAGTCCGTATGAGTGGACTGATAAAGCATCAGGGTTTTTGAGGCCTGCAATTCGTCAGGTTCTGGTTATGTAGATACGGTTTCAACCGCCTGAAATGAAACAGGACTATTAAAGCCTGTTTAACATCGATACTGTCCGTTTAGGGTTTGGTGTGGGATATATGAATTTGAGGTTTTTGCGCTCACTCAGTGGAGTGTTGTGGGTAACTGCGGGAATTGGCATCACAACGTCTACTCTTTCTCCGGTTCATGCTTTAGCGACAAAGCTACCAGCTCAAGCCGAAGAATTAACTCATCAGCCGTCTGCTAACCAAATTGCTCAGGACAACCAAGTGCCCGAAGAGGGGCAAGTCCTGGAGGATGATGTCGCGTCATTACCAGAAGCAATTCAGGAATCTATCCTGAAGGATGCTTCCCGGCAAAGTGGCGTTCAAGTTTCCAAACTACGAGTTGTTAAAGTCAAACGGCAAATGTGGTCTGATGGCTGTTTAGGGTTAGCAGGTTCCGATGGCGTTTGTAATCAAGCCCAGATTCCAGGCTGGGAAGTCTTGGTTGCTAACGGCGAGAAAACCTGGGTTTACCGCTGTAATGAATCGGGTTCATTGGTCAAGCTAGATGAAGACGCAACTCGGACTATTGCGACTCGCTCAACCACGATTCGGCGAGAGGTGACGACGAGTCGCACGACTCAAAGCACCCAAGCAGCTTCTGGCAGCACCAGCCGTGAAAGCACTCTAGCTACGGGTTCTGCCAGTAGTTCCAGTAGCAGCAGCACGGGAGTTGTTGCTGGTTCGAGTGGGATGAGTGAAGGGTCTAGTATGAGGATGCGGCAGGTGACAGCCGCTCGCAGCGTTCAAGTTAGTTATTCAGATGTATCTGGAAACTACTGGGCGAGAGACTTTATTGTCGAACTCACGAGGCGAGGTATTCTGACAGGGTTTCCGGATGGGACATTCCGTCCGAATGAACCCGTGACTCGCGCCCAGTTCGCTGCCTTGGTTGCTGCTGTGTTTAAAAAATCTAAAGTTCGCGATGTCGTTTCCTTTAGAGACGTTTCCAGCAGTTACTGGGCTTACAACGGTATTCGGGAAGCCTTTGAGATGGGCTTTTTAGATGCCATTTCTAGCAGTAGATTTAGCCCTACTCAAAGTATGACTCGCTCGCAAATTTTAGCAGCCTTCGCGAGGGGACTGAACTATACCACCATTAGCTCGACTGCAAAGGTTTTGCAATTTTACAGCGATGCTGCTGCCATTCCTGCGAGCTACCGCACCCTAATTGCGGCTGCAACAGAGCGAGGCATTGTTGCCAACTATCCTAATGTTAAAACTTGCAGTCCTAATAAAGTTGCAACTCGGGCAGAGGTAGCGGCATTACTCTATCAGGCAATGGTTAGTACCGGTGATGCGGTGGCAATTTCCTCACCTCATGTGGTGAGTTCGCAAGTTCCACCCAGCCCAGTTCAGGCCACGCCAACCTCAACTGTGCCAGAACCAGCCGTTGAAACGGGTGAAGGGGGACGCAAGAAGCCTCACTGCAACCAAGGAATTGGGAATGGTGCCGAAGGGTGCGACCCTGGTAACTCCCACCCGCATGGTGGCAGCAATGATGAGACCGGACGCACTCCTGGTAATCGCAAGTAGGCTTTCGAGCTGATGTAGGGGCGCACAGCTAGCTGGGCATTGGTGCCAACTTCAGGTTCGGTAGGGCATGTTCCCCTCAAGGGCGAAGCATTCGGACGTGAAATCTAGGATTTGACCGAGGAATTGTCCCCCGAATGCTTCGCCCCTACTTCTAATTTTGGTTCGTAAGCAACCTCTGTAGGGCTTAATTTGAGACCGATGACAGCTGTGCGGTCTAACGAGGACATCCCTAACAACTAACCACCAACCACTATTTCTGAATTTGTGTTCGTTGTCTTCTCTGCCTCCGCCGTTCTGCGATTGATAACCTACGCGACTCTAAGGACACCACCTCAGCCTCGCTACTCTCCCTTGCCACCCGAATGAGCAAACCTGCTGCGATTAGACTAGCAATCATCGAATTGCCCCCATAGCTGAAGAATGGGAACGGTAAACCTGTTGTCGGGAGAACGCCAGTCGCAACCCCAATATTCAATAGTGACTGCCCCACAATCAAAATCATTGCCCCTATTGCGACCAGACGATGAATCGTAGTTCGAGCCTTTAGAGCCACTATGACTGCCAGTGTTGCGTAGGTGACAACCATCAGTAGCAGCAGCACGCTTCCAGCAAAGCCGAATTCCTCGGCAAATACGGCAAAGATAAAATCGGTGTACTGAATCGGCAGATAAAATAACTTTTGTTGTGATAGCCCGAACCCGGCACCCCAAGTCCCCCCCGAACCTACAGCCAGCAGACTCTGTACTAGCTGATATCCATCATGCATTGGGTCAGCCCAAGGGTCGAGAAAGGACATCACCCGACGCCGTTGATATTCTTTGAAACTGATACTGAGTACGGCGAGCAAAAAACCGCCCAGCGCGGTTCCGCCCAAGTACGAGAACGGTAGCCCTGCGGCCAGTGCCACTAACCACAACGTCATCCCGCATAGTGCTGCTGTACTTAAGTTAGGCTGGATCAAAATTCCCAACAGCACCAAGGCAAAAATCCCTAGCCACAGCAGGCGAGTTCGCCAACTATATCGCTCCCACTGCCCGAAGAGTCGAGCACTTTGCAGTACTAAAAAAGGCTTAATTAACTCAGACGGTTGAAGCGGTGCAGGTCCAAGCGATAGCCAACGAGTTGCACCATTGATGGTCGTTCCTATACCAGGAATCAGAGTGATGAAAATAAATCCTAATAAAATGAACAGGCCCCAATGGGACAGGCTCACAATATAGCGCAGAGGCGCTCGCACTACTACATTGAAGCCGATTAAACCTAAGCCTGCCCATAGCAGTTGTCGCTTGAAGTAATACAGCCCATCGCCGTACTCAGCATCTGCACTGGGAAACGATGCCGAGAAAAGAACAGCAAGCCCGATAAACATCCACACGAATGTTAGCCACTTCAGTAACCGGGCATTTGTTGCCCATTCCTGTGCGGAGGGATTAATAAAGAAAAATAGGTCGCGTAGAGTCACTATTCGTTAATGCCTAGTTAATGCCTAACAACAATGCAGAGCTGAATCAAGAATAGCGAATTCTTTCTTAGAAGATTCACGTCCTCCTCGCTCTCGTCCGGCATCCCAAAATAAGAAAGGGGCCGCTTGCGACCCCTACTCTTTACCAATGAAATACTATTTTTTAGAACTTAGAGCAGACCCGTGTTAGTACCAGGCTTGCCAGTGGCGAGTTCAACCTTAACGATTTTGCCACCCATTTTCATAATCCGCTGCTGCTCGCGGAACCAGTTGTCATAGGGAACTAGTTTCGTGAAATAGGTGTTTTGTAACTCCCGTTGCGTCCTAATGCGGGTTTGGCTGGGAACACAGGCAGTCACTTTAAACATTCGCATGGGGTTATCTCCTAATTGGGTTAAGAAATTTTGAATTTGATTTCAGTTTTTGAAGCGAGCAGATGACAGTAACAGTCAAAATCTTGGGTAGGAGTGACGTGTAATCAGCCTAGATGATGCAATTTTGCACTGCTCTTGAAACGATTTTCTCAGGCTAAGGCTACACCACAACTGTAAAACTTGAAGAAGAGTCGGTAAATAGAACAAAGGTCGGGAGTCAATAGTCAATACTAGACTGTCAAAACTCATCTGCTTAACAGTAGTGCCACAAGACTCGCCTTTAACAAGCTAGCACTCACAACTGACTTCCCAGACCTTAACTCAGACAACCGACTACAAGCTCAGAATCTAACTAAGAGAATTCAACTTAGCTCAAGCCAGAGCTGATGTAGTCGAAGTAGACGCCCATTTCTTTGCCAGCATCAGAACCGACCAAGCTAGCGGTGACTTCTTTCATCGCTTGGATAGCTTGGACAGTAGCGGAAATGGGAACACCCAGAGAGTTGTAGGTTTCCTTCAAACCGTTGAGCACGCGCTCATCAAGGATGGAGGGGTCGCCAGCCAACATAGCGTAGGTGGAATAGCGCAGGTAGTAGTCTAAGTCGCGGATGCAAGCAGCATAGCGACGGGTGGTGTACATGTTGCCGCCGGGACGGGTGATGTCAGAGTACAGCAGGGACTTGGCAACAGCTTCCTTAACGATGGTAGAAGCGTTGGCGCTGATGGTGGTTGCTGCACGTACACGCAGTTCGCCAGTTTGGAAATAGCCCTTGAGCTTTTCTAGAGCAGAGTTATCCAGGTACTTACCTTGGACGTCGGACGAGTTGATAACAGAGGTGATTGCGTCTTGCATTATCCTAATTTCCTATTACACAAAAGTCTCTTGAATCCTTTTGTTTGAGACGCGAAATACCGCGTCTTGCCAGCAGGTAGATAAGGTTTACCTACTGCATTGCACCAATTACATAGTCGAAGTAAGAGCCAGCTTCAGCGGAATCTTCAGCCGATAGCAGAGAAGCAGCAGCATTCTTCAGACCACGAACACCTTCAGCAACGGCAGGGATGGGGGTGCCGAGAGAATTGTACATTTCTCTCACACCAACCAAGCCGATTTCTTCAATCGGAGTAACATCGCCAGCTACGATTCCGTAGGTGACTAGACGCAGGTAGTAGTCCAGATCCCGCAAGCAAGTAGCGGTCATTTCTTCGCCGTAGGCATTACCACCAGGAGAAACAACATCAGGACGCTTTTGGAACAGGGCGTCACCGGCTTGCTTAACGAGGCGCTCGCGAGAATCGGTCAGGGTTTGAGCGATGCGAAGGCGACGCTCACCAGTGGTCACAAAGGACTTAATTCGGTCTAGTTCGCCAGGGCTAAGATAACGAGCCTCAGCATCTGCATTCACGATAGATTTTGAGACGATGCTCATCTAAGGATTCCTCCAGAAAAATTTAACCAGGTGTGTTTAAACTGGCATTCTCATTTTTGTTCGCTGTATTACCTGCTTAATGAGCTGCAACTAGGAGCTTAAGGCTTGCTCGTCTTCCCGTATCCTAAGGTTTCTTAAGCCTTCTTAGGAGCGTTGAAGTAGTTAGGGCTACATCAGTCAGGTGTACAGCGACCTACCGCAAATATTCTGCGATAGATTGTTCACATTCTTCCTAGCTTTTTAACATTTTGTAATATTTCTCCTCAGATTTCAGGAAGTTTGTGAAACGCACAAACAAGGGAGAGCAGAGAGTGCCTCTCTCCCCCGATCGCAGTATTTGTATTTTTGCTTTGATGAAAATGCCTCTGAAGTGCGATCGCCATTTCCCCATCAAGGAGATAGCGATCGCCAATTACATCAGCTTGCCGATTTTACAAATTAGCCTTTGCTAAAGCGGCTGCTCAGAGACGAAGGTGACAGATCTGACCACGACTGCTTCACCAGATCGGAAGCCGCCTTCACGCTACCCAGGTAGTTGCCAGCAGGCAGTGCAGGGAAGCGATTGTAAGGTACGACATCCTCGCCGAAGAAGCGCGCATATTCTGGGCTATCGACAATCGCTTCTACAGCCGCGCTCAAGCCGCGATCGGCTAGAAGTTTGTTGTACTGCCGGATTTCTGCCTGAGTGGCAGGAGCCCGTCCCAACAGATGCCGGAACAAGAACTCGATCACCTTGGTATTGGGATAAGGCGTATAGAAGCGACGGCGGTAGATGTCGGAACTCGCCAGAGTTTTAACAAACTCGCGCACAGAAATTTCGCCATTACGGAGTTTGCTATCTAGGTCAGAGCGACGGAACTCAGGGGGAACCTGACCGCTGAAGACATCCATCACCTGACAGTAGATGGCATTGATTGTGAGTGCCGTTTCTGACTGGTTTGCCCCGACGGTCATGCGGAAAATCCGTGCAGGCTTACGGCGGCTCGTCCCGACACCCGCTTCGACGGACTGTCCGTCACCGTTCTGGAAGGAGCGACCGAGTTCGACGAATCTCGGCTTGCTCATATCCATTTGCCGCTCTTGCGCCTTCAGGTCTGCGATCGCCTTTCCAGTGAGCGGCATCTTCGCAGCATCCATACGCGACTTCACCGGCTCGAAGCTTGGAACGACCAGCTCTTTATCCTGCTTGGTCAGCTTGTTATACAGCTTCTCGGTATTCGGGAAGTTGGCGGCTGGTAAGGTTGGGAAGCGACGGTAAGGCACCGTATCTTCTCCAAACGCTTGGGAATACTCCATGCTGTTCACCAGCGCTCCCACGAAGCCCCGGATACCCGCAGAGGCGAGAATCTTGTTGTACTTCTGGATTTCCTTCTGGTTTTCAGGCGCACGACCTAAGAAGTGCTTCGTTCCCAGCTCGATTACCTTCGTGTTGGGGTAAGGCGTGTAGAACTCTTTAACATAGAGGTCCGAACAGCCTAGCGCTTCAATGAACTCCTTGACGTTAATTTCGTTATTACTCAGCTTGCTTTCCAGGGCAGAGAATTCATTCTTAACGATGTATGGCTCGATGTCGCGCTCGAAGACCTGTCGATAAGCTGCTCGAATCAGAGTGCCAACGGCTGTCTTATCGATATTACCCGTAAGCTTAAAGACCCTGGTCTGCTCGCGCTTAGTCGTGACACCTTGATTAATGCGGAATTGAATATCAGGTTCTGTCCGCACTTGAGTAACTTGACCCAACTCGACAAAGCGGGGCGTCACTTCCTTGTCAACGCGGGTACCAATATCTTCACCCAGGTTACCAGGTCGAACCGTTCGCAACGCCAAACCCGATGGAGTCACATAGCGCTCGTAGGGAACGGTATCTTCCCCAAATGCCTCCGAGTACTCTGGAGAGTCAATCAGAGCATCCACTAAAGCGTAGAAGCCCTTCTTGGCGCAAATATCAAAGTACTTGTTGTTCTCGGAGCGACCATAAGTCGGACGACCCAACAGACGGCGGTGAATGTACTCGATCGCTTTACACACATACAACGGAGTCCAGTACAGCTTGCGGAACAATTCCGACTTCGCCAGAATCCGAACGAACTCCCGCACGGGAATCTCGCCGTTTTCGAGCTTGATTTCTGCAACTTTCTGGCGCTGACCGTCGTAGACATCGCGTCCAAACACTTGCAGGTAGCAAGCCCGAATTACCTTTTGCGTAGAGCTTTCCGAGAATTTGACGCTAGCGGCATTGTTCTTCTTACTGCTAATGCCCGATAACGGAAGCTGATCCAAACGGAACACCTTGGGTCCGAGGGAACCGGGAAACTCGCCTCGCGCCCTGGGATTGCTGTTTTGGTTATAGATCGCTGGACCTTGGTGAATCAGGATGCGCTTGGTATCTTTGCCAAAGGGAGCCGGACGGGTGTTGGGACTGCGAGTTTCTTTCGGGAAGATTGCCCCAAACTGAATTTCCAACGGATCGTTGCCAGAACCATAGGGATGCTGGTCTGGTAACGGTTGCTCGTAGCGAGCGAACGTTGTGATGAATTGCGGTACTTTGCGGAACGGCGCACTGTAGTTCAGCAAGTCTTGCTGCATTCCCCAGTTGCGGCATTCTTGAGCCTCTTGACCCAATCCCCGGAGGTAAGGAACGGTTTCTTCGCCGAAGTAATCGGAGTATTCCTGAGAATCCACCAATGCATCGACGAGAGCGGCTAGACCGCCTTTAGAAACTATCGCGAAGTACTCTTGAACTTCTTCTCGGGAACTGGGACCGCGACCGAGGAAATGACGGAACGCCAATTCTAAAGCGCGGCTGTTGATGAAGGGTTCGTAAAACTGTTTTTGATATAGAGGCGATTTACCGAGGCGACGAATAAACTCTTTCATCGAGAGGTCGCCGTTCTTGACCTGAGATTCCAGGTAAGAAATGGATTGGCTGTAGGCGCGAGTAATATCGCGCTCGAAGACTTGGCGATAAGCCGCTTTGAGAACTTCTTGCTTTTCTGATGACGACAAACCGGGCTTCATCACAAACTTAGGACGCCGCTCTGCCGCATTAAAGTAACTTTGGGGCAGTTGCAGACCTTGCTGGTCGCCTTTCGGGCGCTGCCGCAGTTTATCGGAAGGACTTGCCGCTTTAAACTCGTTAATCAGAATCTCAAAATACTGATTAACAATGTTTCTCGCTGCCTCATCCCGCTTGAAGTAGCCCAGTGCAGCACCGCGCATTTCCTGGAGCGCTACGAGCGTGGCATCTCCAGAGCAAGCATTTTCAATAATTTCCCGTAAGCCCCGGACGTTGACGACAATGATGTTGGGGTCACCGGCAACGATCGCGTAGGTGACATAGCGCAACATCCATGCCAAGTCCCGCAGAGACTTCTGCATGTTTTTCGGGCCATAACGGGCGACATTAATCGGTCGGAAACCCGCCGGTGCTGCACCACCACCCGATGCACTGAAGATCGAGCGCAAGCCTTCTAAAAATCCGCCACCACTTTCAACATAAGTGGCAGTTCCCAACTTCATGGATTCCCGAACATCGCCAGTGCCGCCACCTGCCAGCACCAACTCTTGACCCACGTCTTCTTTCGGCTTTTCCAAGAAAGCCATCGGGGAACCCCCGACGAAAATCCGGTTGGCAGCGCGTGAAACAATCAGGTCAGCGTTTTTGCTCAAGATATCAGCAATGTCTAAACGCTGGTTTCCGGAGCGGAAGTAGTTGGCAAGCTCGCTTAGCTCGCCAGCTCCTAAGAACCGGTCTTGTTGTTCAGCTTGAATAATTGTTGAAACCGGAACTGTTTGATATAGTTGCGGACGCGCAACTGAGCTTCCACCACTTGCCTTAACACTCATTGGTTCTCAAAAGCTCCCATCGACAAAATTGCTACTGTGTTAAGTCTGACCAGGGTGCCAATGCAGGTCACTTTAGTTTCTTTTAGGCTGAGCAACTAGTATTTATTCCCATCCCGAATCATGGATTGGGTAGTACCGTGACGCCTTCCATAAACAAAGTCCTGAGCTTGCCCAGGTCAGTCTTTAGATTAAAACGTTTCTGATGTTCTGGACTTATTTATTAAGAAGTGTGTAGAACACGATTCAAAATTTCCAGATTATTACAAAGCGATCGTACTCGATCGAAGTCACAAGCTGAGAAACACCATAAGTTTTGTTACAATGTCTAACGCTGTGTTCGATGATACTAGATAAGAACTAGAGGCTAGGGACTAAGAGTTAAAAGGAATAGAGCAATTAGCTCTAGGTAATCATCCCTATCGTTGCTCTGTGCCACTCTCCCCCTAATGGTATAAGCCTACACGAAAGTGGCATACTTCTTTAGCTCTAGTCCCCAGCCTCAGTCCCTTTTACCAGCTGTAAGTGATGGAAACGTCTCAGGATACGAGTGCTGCTGTTGAGCGGCTTTACAATACTTACCCTTTTCCGCCAGAACCATTACTAGATGAGCCACCTCCTGGATATAACTGGCGCTGGAATTGGTTAGCGGCGTACAACTTTTGCACGGGGCAAAAACCACCGAGACAGGACATCCGAATTCTAGATGCGGGTTGCGGTACGGGTGTGGGGACAGAGTATTTAGTTCACCTCAATCCTCAAGCTTCTGTAGTCGGTATCGATTTGAGTGCAGGGGCATTGGAGGTGGCAAGAGAACGTTGCCGCCGTTCGGGAGCAAATCGGGTTGAGTTTCATCACTTGAGCCTATACGATGCGAACCAGTTGGATGGAGAGTTCGATCTGATTAACTCCGTCGGCGTCTTACATCATTTACCCGATCC
>DATNPT010000527.1:0-4137 GCA_036703075.1 Chroococcales cyanobacterium | reverse complement strand
AGGGACTTTGATAGTGATGGTTTTATACCTGCTGCTGAACTTCATTTTTCTCTATACCACACCGCTCAATGAATTAGCTGGGCAACTAGAGGTAGGATATCTTGCAGCCAATCGTATTTTTGGACCACAAGGCGGGCAGATAATGGGTCTACTGATATCGTTCGGGTTGCTTTCTTCAATTAGTTCAATGGTCTGGGCTGGGCCGAGAGTAACTCAAGTAATTGGAGAAGATATTCCCTTCTTTAAACCACTAGCAAAAAAGAATGCTAACGGCATTCCTTACTACGCCATTCTCCTTCAACTTTTTATCGTTTTGGTTTTAGTACTGACTTCCACATTTGACGCAGTTATCACCTTTCTTGGATTCACTCTCACGTTATCTTCGTTTCTGACAGTTTTGGGCGTATTCGTCCATAGAGTTAGGTTTCCCGACGTTCCCCGACCCTATAAAACGTGGGGATATCCGCTCACACCGATTATTTTTCTAGCTATCAGCCTCTGGATGCTGATTTACATTTTTCGCGACAAGCCTGCCGAATCACTAGCCGGATTGGGAACGATCGCTTTCGGTTTTCCAGTCTACTTATTCGCTTGTAAGAATAAACTTGTCTCCTCAAGTTCTAAATAATCGAGCAACAATTAAGGACTATTCTTATCTATATGAAATCCTCAAAATTTTTATCTGTAATGTTAGCTGCGATTGGGCTTTTTGTTTCTCTCCAGTCCTGCGCTACTAAGAATGAAGCTCAGGTCGCGTCTAAAGGAGATACTACAATTGCTAAAAGTCCTGAAAGTCCTAAAAGTATAGAGAGTCCTGAAAGTCCTAAAAGTACTGTCAATTCCAAAAGTATCAAAACTTCTAATCAAACTTCTGAAACATCTCAAACTTCCCTGGCAAATTTTGATGCGAAAAAGTCAGAGCGTTTAACTGATTCGGCAAAGTTTCTCGCCGGAATGAAGGTAAACGATACTCAGGCGATCGCTCAGTTGACTAAGAGTGGTTCCTGGAAGCAACATGCAGCTTTTTTTGATAAAGCCTGGGCAAATCTGGAAGCGCAACAGCTATCCAAAGTCAGAAAATGGGCAGGGAAAGAACTAACACCTATCAATCAAACCTCAAAACCAATATTTTATCCGTTTAGTGGGCCAGATTTTTTGTACGCTTATTCTTTTTTCCCAAATGCCAGTGATTACGTGTTGGTAGGGTTAGAACCGGTAGGAAAAGTTCCCGATCTCGATAAGCTCTCTGATTCTCAAGTGAAGACAAAACTAAGAGAAGTTAATGGCTCTATGGATGCTATTTTGGGCTTCAGCTTTTTCCGCACGAAAGCGATGAAGGTGGATTTGGAGAAGCAGGGAGTGCTGCCAATTTTGTACGTCTTCATGGCTCGAACTAATAATCGGATACTAGACGTTCAGTACATTGGACTCGACAAAGATGCTAATCTCCAAAAGCTGAATAATAGCAGTCAGGACAAAAGTTTAATTTCGGGAGTTAAAATTTCCTTTGTACAGGAAGGAAAATCTCAATCCCAAACTCTGTATTATTTCTCTACAGATTTGTCTAACTCAGGTCTCAAGAAAACTCCAGGCTTCAATAAATTTGTTAAAAAATTTGATGCTCCGGTTACTTATCTCAAGGCAGCATCTTATCTGATGTATAATAAAAGTTTTTCCTCAATGAGGAATTTGATTCTTGCTCAAAGCAACAACTTGCTGCAAGATGATTCGGGCATCCCAGTCAAATATTTTGACCAAAAGAAGTGGGATTTAGCATTTTACGGCACCTATACTAAGCCAATCGATCTGTTTAGCAAGCGGTATCAGCCAGACCTGAGGAAGATTTATACCAGCAATAAGAAAATCGAACCCCTCAATTTTGGAATTGGCTACAAATATCGTCTCAATCAATCAAATTTAATGTTAGCGATCGCTGAAGGTAAGTCCAAACCCTAATCCTAATTTCACAGTAGGAACTTAGGCACCGCCCCGTTCGGGTCGCCCACCCGCAGCACGCCGAAACAGCCAGGCCGATCCGGCAAACAACGCGATGAAAAAACCATTTAGCACCAGGATCTCTGCCGGCCCGCTCCACGGGAGACCCAACCCTGCGATCAGCGCGATCGCGGTGACCAACGCCTGAGCGATCGCCGTCGCGAACAACGCGCGTGCCATCCCATGAGGTTGGAGGCGCGCGATGATGGCACCGATGACTCCGACAGCGAGCACCCCGAAATACATCAGGTTGGCGGGATCGCCGTCCTTCCCGATGATGCCAACGCCAAGACTCAGCCAGACGAGGATAAATGCTGCCGCGATCGCAACGCCCATGGCGGATCGGTACGCGGTACTATTTATACGTGTTCGCATGAGCGTATCTCCAATGTGATGCTAGGCTCCAGCTTAACCTCTCCAAGAAAGCCTAGAACGCCTCTTTCCTAGAGGGAAATAGCACGATAATTCATTATGCAAAGTGGGATAAGGAGTCTGACGACTCCTTACTTTAGTAAATTATTCATAGTTTTAGAGCAACTGGCGCTAAAGCATGTCTAATCCTAGCAATTGAGTTCAAAACACAGAAAATTACCAAGGCTAATCTGGTTATTAAGATAAAAGTTTGGAAGCGATCAAAGAGGTTTGACCATGCCCCAGAGACAATTAAATGCACGGGAAACACTAATGCTGGAACCAGGTACCTTATGGGCAAAGGTGACTGAGCGAACCGAACATGCGCTTCGTTGCGGCGCACTCCAGCCAATTCCAACAGACTGCCAGTTTTTAGAACAAGGTGGAGTTAACTTCCTCGTTCGAGTCTTGCATACCCTGGGACGTAAGGATGAAGCCAAAAAGAAGCAGGAGAAGGAAAGTGATTCCTCTGGCAAGGAATTTAACCCGTTTCTTCCTTATGACGAAGATTTATTTGTTGCTGATATTTCTGACACGCACTTGTGTCTGTTGAACAAGTTTAACGTACTCGACCATCACCTGCTCATCGTCACGCGAGCCTTTGAGGAGCAGGAAACGTTGCTGAACTTACAAGATTTTGAGGCGATGTGGGCATGCCTCGCCGAAATTGATGGCTTAGCCTTCTACAACGGGGGGAAGCTGGCTGGTGCTAGTCAGCGGCACAAGCACTTGCAACTGGTTCCGCTTCCGCTTGTACCTGACGGGTCAAACGTTCCAATCGAACCCCTGCTTGCTACTGCCTCCTTCCAGGGTTCTGTTGGCACTATACCGAGCTTTCCTTTCGTACATGCGATCGCAAAGTTCGACCCCGATTGGGTACAATCTCCCTTAGAAGCTGCATCTTCAACGCTTGAGTGCTATCACACTCTGTTGCAAGCAGTAAGTTTGAATCCTGGTATCCAGGAGAGCAGTTGCCAACAACCTCGTGCTTACAATCTTCTCGCTACGCGGCAATGGATGTTACTGATACCGCGCTCCTCGGAAGAGTTCAAGTCAATTTCGGTTAACTCATTAGGATTTGCAGGAACTCTCGCGGTACGAAACGAGCAGCATATGAAGATTCTTGTAGAACAAGGCCCGATGACAGTTCTCAAGAATGTTGGTGTATCGACAGAATCTGAAAGTTAAATCGAAGGGCAGTTTTGTGAACGGCTTGTTCTGTATAGTAGATTTTTAGGGTTGTATACGCAAAAACTAGCCTTTTTGCCGAAATACTAGATTACTTAGACTGATAGTAAGCGTTAAGGGGGTGCCGATGATTGTCACACTAGCTGGCTTGAAGGGTGGGATAGGCAAAACCACTAGCGCTATCCACATTGCTGCTTATCTCCAACAGAAGGATTCTACCCTTCTCATTGATGCCGACAAGAATCGGTCTGCCTTGGTGTGGGACAAGGAAAGCCAACTTCCCTTCCGGGTAGTCAGTGAAGCGGCTGCCCCCAAGTTCATCAGACAGCACAAGCATATCGTCATCGATACCCAAGCCCGTCCCTCGGTTGAAGAGTTGAAGGATTTGGCCGAAGGATGCGACTTGATGATTCTTCCCACCACCCCGAAAGCACTTGACCTGGATGCCCTCACTAAAACCGTAGAGTTATTGGAGGGGATGAACGCTACATTCAAAATCCTGTTAACCCAAGTCCCTCCCCGTAGTTCTGCTGCCCGCGACGC
>DATNPT010000208.1:0-5552 GCA_036703075.1 Chroococcales cyanobacterium | reverse complement strand
AGCGGCCATTGCACTCACCATCGCCGCCGAGCGAGCGTCGTGAATGCCACCGGCAAACAGAACGTGTATCTCTTGTTCTGCTCCCGTTGGCACTTCCTTTAATAGAGTTTCGATCATGCTGTCCCACAGCAAAAAGCTGCTTAAGGGCCCCACATGCCCGCCACACTCCCGGCCTTCAAAGATAAATCGCCTCGCTCCTTGTTCCAAAAACAGTTTCAGTAACGTGGGAACCGGGACGTGGAGATAGGTAGCAATGCCTTGAGCTTCTAAGTGTGCGGCTTGGTCGGGGCGTCCTCCAGCAATTAAGGCAAACGGTGGCTTAACTGCCTTCACTTCTTTGAGCTGTTCTTCTCGCACGGCTTGAGGAACAAAACCGAGAATCCCGATTCCCCAAGAGCGATCGCCTAGTAAGGTTTTAGTTTTGTACAATAGCTCTCGGACTTGTTCGCCGCGCATGAGCGCTAAAGCGAGTAGCGGCAAGCCCCCAGCTTGGGAAACTGCATTAGCAAACTCGGCTGTATCGCTGACGCGAGTCATCGGGCCTTGGACGATCGGATATTTTGTCCCGTGAGAGACGGCTAGCGGTGCGTTTGAGCCTAAGGGTTGCAGTGTTTGAGCGATTTTAGCATGCTCTCGACTCGCCTGGAGTAGGGCTTGTATAAATCTGCCCGTTGTCTTATAGCGATCGCGAATCGAGGCAGCGATACCAACGGCTTGCCCCATCGGCCATGCGACGGTTCCAGGCGTTCCCCACGCGATCGAGAGTTGAGCTTGTTGTTGCCAATCTAGAGATTTTGGATTTCGGATTTTGGATTTTGCCTGTTCTGGATTTGGGTTGTCTGCAACCGCTTGAGAAAGTTCTACCTGTTCGGCTAACTTCTGCAACGCCGAAATCGCCTGGAAGCCGGGACGCGATAAAACGCGACAGCTCTGAGACAGTCTCTCCCCAATGACAATCGCTTCTTGACCGTTCAAATTCTTGAGGTAGCTTTGCCATTCGACAGGAAGGGGAGATTCGGGCATGAGCCAGAGTTGATCGTCTAAGACAACACCCCTTGCTCCGGCAGCGTAGCAGGCTGCTACTGTATGAATCCCAATGCCACCCTGAACGTAGATTGGTAAAGACTGTTTTTCCAGAAGTTTCTGAGTCAGTACGAAAGCCGAATCCTCTCCAACCCAGCCGCCACTCTCATGTCCCTTGGCAATCAGTCCATCAACTCCTCCTTGCCCGCTTTGAAGTAGAGGGGATAGAGCTACCGCCTGTTCGATATCCGTCACTTCTAGTAAGAGGTGGCGAGATGAGCTAGCGGGTAACATCGCGATTGTCTCGCCTAGTGACTGGGGTGTCCACCCACACAAAACGAGCCAATGGGGACGCCTGCATAGCCGTTCCAGGAGTATTTGGCTACTTGCAATCTGATCGACCCGTAAACGCAACCCCACAGCAGCAAGCTCATCGACCAATTCTATAAGCTTGTCCAAGTTCCTTGTCGCTTTGTCTAAATCGCGATCGCTGCAAAATTCTCTATCTAGTACCCCAATTCCACCTGAGCGCGTAGTTGCGACGGCCAAACTAGGATGACTGAGTTCAATAGGGCTAAGCGACACACATGTGAATGAATTCATGAGCATTGACCTGGTGGAGTCTAGAGACGAGTTGAGTAGACGACTTTGCGAGAAGGACGCTGGCTGATCCGAAGTTATGTCTCCTACATAGGAGCCTCCGTGTTTCCCGTAGATTTTACACAACTTCACAACCAAGGTTGAGATTAAAGTCATGTACCCTCCACAGACATCTGCACCTTCCTGAGAGTTCCTTCACAAGAGTTGGCGAGGTTGTGCTTTGTTCGTTAAGTTCAGTTTTCCTTATCTTGTTCGGTTTTATTAAAGCGGATTAGTGCATAAAAGCATTTTTTAATGCAACTTAAACTGGGTTAAAAGTACTCAATTTCATCCATCTCCAAGGTCTCTATAAGTTATCCTTCCCGTTGGCAAGGAACTATTATGCAAAAGTTTGTAAAGATAATGTGAAGCGAGCTGGCTAAAAATTATTTGTCATACTAGGGTTTACCCGATTACTGAAAAGGAGAGCTCATGACTGAGACTATTTCTGAAAGCTTGATTGAGCTGATGCAATATCAACAATCTGGTGTAACAGTATGGTTTACCGGATTGAGTGGAGCAGGCAAAACTACAATCAGCCGTGCTGTGGAACAGGAACTAAAGTCCTATGGATACAGAGTTGAAATATTAGACGGCGATCTAGTACGCCAGCATCTCACCAAAGGGTTAGGATTTAGCAAAGAAGACCGAGATGAAAACATCCGTCGAGTTGGTTTCGTTGCCAATCTACTAACTCGCAATCAGGTTATTGTTTTAGTTTCAGCCATATCCCCATATCGGGAAATCCGAGAAGAAGTACGACAGCAGATTGTCAATTTTGTGGAAGTGTATGTTAATGCGCCCCTGGCAGTTTGCGAAAAACGAGATGTGAAAGGACTTTATAAGAAAGCTCGCTCAGGTGAGATTAAGAACTTTACAGGCATAGATGACCCGTATGAACCTCCTCTCCACCCAGAAGTAGAGTGTAGAACCGATCTAGAAACTCTTGAAGAAAGCGTATCTAAGGTTTTATCCAAACTCAGAGAATTGGGTTACTTGGGATTGAAGACTCATCTAACCTATTGACACGCAAAGAAGGAAGGCGTTGACTGGGAAATTTTACGACGGGCATAATCCCTCTAGAAAAGGCACCTCAAAACATTTTTCATGCATAATTGGGCCGTGTCCAAAGTAACCATCTTCTCCAAACAACTCTCCATGATCTGCGGTTAAAATAACGTGAGTATTGGGTGGGCATTTACTAAATAGCTCGCCCAATAGTCCATCTATATATTCGACGCATTTGATTTGCTGTTTGTGCAAGCGTTCCATGGCTTCACGATCGAAAAAGGATTGATTTTCCTCAGCTTGCGAATCAGCGAGTAAAAATTCATCCATTTTCTTAAATACTCCATGCACTCCCGATATATGAGGTAAGTCTTTACCTTCAAGCATGTAGGGGTAGTGAGTTTCGCCTAAGTTTAAAAAGTAAAGTCGGGGTTGTTGGTCGGGAAACTCAATTTCACGAACCATGGAAGCAAAATCGTTATGATTCGCCATCAAAACATAGTCATCAAAGTATTTATTAATACTAGTAAACTGGTTGAGGACGGGCAGCGAAACCCTACCAATTGTTCGATATCCTTGGTCTTTCAAAACTTTAGGTAAAGACAGTTGAGGAACAAAGGTTTTGAAGGATAAATTAGGAATTCCTAGCCGATCGACCCATTTCACGAATTCCTGCTTGTACACTTCAGAGGCAAATACACCGCGGGGACTCGTGTGAGGAATCATCCCCATGAGCAGAGCATAGTGAGAAGGGGATGTCCAAGACGCATAACTGTAACGGCGCTCAGCTTGACCGATCCGATCCATATTCGGGGTTGATGCAGCTTGGTAGCTATCATAACGACAGCTATCCATAATGATGTAGACGACATGATTGGGCATATTTAATCGTGTACGATCTCCAGTCAATTCCTGGCGTAATTATAGGTTATGTTTTGGCTAGCAATAGGAGTAGTGAAGAACAAGAGAGCCGTGCTGATGACTAGCCTAAATCCGTGTAAGGTTGTCCCTCGTCTTCTTTGCTTTACTGCATTGGAAATAATGAGTATTGATGAAGACCATAGGCTATTATATTAGCAAAAAATAAATAGCCGTCATGAACTGCGTACACTAAAACGCATGAAAATTCTTATTCCTTCTGCCTTCTGCCTTTTTTTCAAACCAGGTGGTTAGAAGTCAAGGTCAAGCAAACTTGGGCGATCGCATTGGGAGATAGGAAAGCAATATATAGATGGACTACAAATGCCACATTATCGATGTGAAAACAGGAGAATAGTTGAAGAATTCCCTCATTTGCAAGGCAGTACAGAACTGCTCTAGAAGCGATCGCGCCCATGTAACGAGGTAGATTCCCTTCAAGAAAAAAAACAGCTCTCCTCTTCGGCTTTAGGTACAATTCCTTGAGCCAAGTCAAACATTCACGATGAGTAGCTACCAATTCCCGGAAGATTTCATGTGGGGCGCTGCAACCGCCTCCTACCAAATTGAAGGAGCGCGAGACGCGGGTGGTCGTCAACCCAGCGTATGGGATACTTTTAGTGGGACTCCCGGACGGGTCCTCAATGGGGATACAGGTGCGATCGCGTGCGACCATTACCATCGCTACGAACAAGACGTGCAGTTGATGGTTCAACTCGGCATCAAGCATTACCGCTTTAGCATTGCTTGGCCGCGCATCATTCCAGAAGGTCGAGGAAGCGTCAACGAACAAGGCATTGATTTCTACAAGCGCTTGGTAGACTGCTTGCGAGAGCATGGCATCACTCCCCATGCCACTCTGTTCCATTGGGATTCTCCTCAAGCGCTGGAAGATTTATATGGTTCTTGGCAAAGTCGGCAAATAGCATTTGACTATGCTGATTATGTTAGCGCTGTGGTCAGTCGGTTAGGCGATCGCATTACCCATTGGATGACGATTAACGAAATTCCCTGCTTCACTCACATGGGCTATGCCGTCGATCGAGAACCCCCTCACGCCCCAGGAAAGCGGGTGGACTCGCTCAAACAGGTATGGCAAACCTCTCATCACGCTTTACTCGCTCATGGGTTAGGTTGTCAGGCAATTCGCAGTTCTTCACCTGTAGATTGTTCGGTTGCCTTAGTCGATAACTTTGCCGTCACCGTTCCGATTAATGAGTCACCCGCTCATATCGAAGCGGCAAAAAAGGCATTTCATACCTGCGGGCAGAATGGTGGCATCATTTTTCCTGCCCTCACAGGCGCTTATAGCCCTGCTTTGCTCGAACAGTTAGGAACCAACGCCCCCGATATTCAAGAGGGAGACTTGGCAACGATTTATCAGCCCTTGGATGCCTTAGGTTTTAACATCTACTCCGGTACCTATGTCCGTGCGGTTGACAATCAACTGGGATATGAATTTCTTGACTTGCCCAAAGGCTACCCACGCATGCACATGCCTTGGCTGAATATCGTACCGGAGTGTCTTTATTGGGGCATTCGCCATATTAGCGAAACGCTTGGGCGTCAGGATTTGCCGATCTTAATTACGGAAAATGGCTGTGCGGCGGATGATGAGCTTAATGCCAATGGTGAGGCGATCGATACCGATCGAATTATGTATTTGCGGCAGCACTTGAAGTCAGCGCATCGTGCCGTGAGTGAGGGGTATCCGCTCAAAGGGTATTTTGTATGGAGTCTGATGGATAACTTCGAGTGGGCGTGGGGATACGACCGACGTTTTGGCATCACTTATATTGATTATCCGACGCAGACACGCATTCCTAAGGCAAGTTTTGATTGGTATCGCGAGTGTATCCGTAGCAATCGGGTGGTTTAATCGTTTTGAATTGAGCAGAAGCTGCAACTACAGCGTTAGCTGAATCAGCCTACAAATATTCATCCGATTCAGCAGCGTGTCCCGG
>DATNPT010000082.1:0-12127 GCA_036703075.1 Chroococcales cyanobacterium | reverse complement strand
TCAGACGCGTGAGGGGCTACAACAGGCGCTATCTAGTCCAGGATTTTCAGTGAATGGTGCGACGGGTTCGATTCAGTTTTCGCAATTAGGCGATCGCAATGGTGGTGCAATTCTCGTGAAAATTCAGCCCGGTCAAACGTCCAATACTGGCTTCGATTTTGTGCCTTTGAAGCCTTAAATATGAAATACGATTCCAGTCAACATCACCGTCGTTCCATTCGTCTGAAAGGATACGATTATTCCCAAGCAGGGGCTTACTTCGTCACTATCTGCATCAATCAGGGCTTACACGCATTAGGTAAAATCCGCAACAGTCGGATATACCCTAGTCAATCCGGTGAGATGGTGCAAACTGTATGGGATGAATTGCCGTTGCATTATCCAGGTATAGCTGTAGATGCTTTTGTATTAATGCCCAATCATGTTCACGGGATAATCGTTTTACGGACAGCAACCACGGAGGTAGGGGCAACCACGGGGGGATTGCCCCTACAAATGGGCGATCGCTTCTATAAACCTATGACATTGGGGAATGTGGTTCATCGGTTTAAATCCTTGACGACAGCTAAATACCGACACGGAGTTATCCAATTGGGTTGGACACCCTTTCCAAAACGATTTTGGCAACGAAACTATTATGAGCGCATTATTCGTGATGAAAAATCATGGGAGAAAATTCGTGGATACATCCTCAACAATCCTATAGCGTGGGAGTTTGAAGCATCGCATTTGGAAAAATATCACCCCCATCCCGATCTGTAGGGGCGGTGCCCCCGTGCCCGCCCCGTGCTACAGAGGTAATCCCTCCGTGCCTTGATCGCAATTCCCCAAAGTTGAGAAGTGGTCCTTTAGGAACGATTCGGCGGTTAATTAATCCTTCGTGGATGTCGTAGTAATGACGCTTAATATGTTCGAGCTTGACCGTATCGGCAACACCAGGGAGATGATAGAGACGACGCGTATAGTCCCATAGGTTGGGATAGTCTACCAAGCGGCGCAGATTGCAATTCAAGGCACCGTAGTAGACAGCATCAAACCGCACTAGTGTAACAAATAGCCGTATATCTGCCTCACTTAAGCGATCGCTTACTAAATATTCGCGATCGCACAGTCGCACCTCCAAGACATCCAAGGCATTAAATAACACATCAACCGCCGTGTCATAAGCCTCTTGAGAACTCGCAAATCCAGCCTGATAAACTGCCATATTGACCCGCTCGAAAACAAAGGCATTAATTTCGTCAATTTTTGCCCTCAGTTCTGACGGGTACAAATCTACACTGGCGTCGCCAAACGCATTGAACTCACTATTGAGCATCCGGATAATTTCCGAGGATTCATTGTTCACAATCGTTCTCTGGAGCTTATCCCATAGCACTGGCACCGTTACCTTCCCCGTATAGTCCGGTTTTGCCTGGGTATAAACTTGGTGCAGATACTGATACCCATTCGCCGTATCCAGGATGCAGTCATTACCATTGCTAAATACCCAACCCTCTGGCCCTCCCCAATCCGGATCGAGGACAGACACGGAAATAACATCCTCTAACTTTTTGAGCTTACGCACGAGGATAGTACGGTGCGCCCAAGGGCAAGCATAGGAGACATAGAGGTGATAGCGTCCTGACTCGGCTTTGAACCCGGAGGAGCCATCGGCTGTCACGTAGTTGTGGAAAAAGCCTTCTCTTTCTCGCGCTCTTCGGGCGCGTAGTTCATCCGAATCCGGCTGATTCGGATACCAAATACCATCAATCAGTAGCTTCATAAGATTTCCTTTAACCCGTTTAATGTCTGCATCAATGCTCTAGCGCAGGTTTTCGAGCGTCCTCAGTTGCGCTTCTACAGTAGCGAGATAATTGCGATCGCTCAGCGAATCTGGGTTCAGTCGGTTTGCCTGAATTGCTGCTTGCACTAAGTCCGTAGCCTGAATTTTTCCCATCTGGTAGGCTGCCGTAAAGTTGCCGTAACTCGGAATTCCTTGTTGCTCAAAGTAACCGCGATGAGCAAGAGTAACGAGATTGAACGGCGTTATCTCCCTAGTAGAAGTAATGTTTACAATTGCAGGGTTCAATGCTGTTTCTTGAGCGCTGACTGCTGGTGCAGTAGCTGCAATGAATAGAAGCGATAAGCTACCAAAAACTAGGCGTTTCATGAGACAACCCTCTTGGTTAAGATTGTGGTTGCAGATAAACTAATTGCATTTGTAACTAAATTTATGCTAACCCAAGTAGTTGCAAATGAAACTAGTTTTTACAGTTCTTCATATATGACGGAAAATCTCGATAAATCTCACAACTCAGCTTGGCGGCTTTTCTTGACCGCTCACGTCGTACTGATCGATCGCATTGAGCAAGAGTTAGCCCAAGCAGAACTGCCCCCACTCTCTTGGTACGATGTCCTGTTCGCCCTGTACGAAGCTCCCGATCGCCGATTGCGGCTGCATGAACTTGCCGACGCCATCCTCTTACAGCGCAGTCAACTCACTCGCCTAGTCGATCGGCTGGAAGCCGCCGGTTTGGTGTGTCGAGAATCCTGCCCTACTGACCGACGTGGTGCATTTGCAGCCATTACAGAGGAGGGTTTAGCAATGCGGGAACGGATGTGGCCAGTGTATTCAGATGCGATCGCAAAATACTTTGCTAATCACCTAAGTGACCAAGAAGTTGAAGTTCTTGCCAAAAGTCTCAAACGAATACTCACCTATGCTCGCAATGATTGAAGAGGACGCGAACAAGAGTATAAAAACTGGGATAATAAAGCCAACTTGCGCTGTTCGAGCAGCGCTAATCGCTAGGAGAGAGTGCTATTCCTAGGAATGGGAAAAGGATGAAGGCAATGAGTAAACGCCTGAGACGAACTGTTGTTGGCAATAGCTGCATTGCTAGTGTATTGTTTGGTCTAGCTCTGAACGTGGGAAACTTATCAGCGGCGGCGATCGAGACCGATCTAATTCCCTATACCCTCGCTCAAGCAGTACCTCCACTCAGTATCAACCGGCCCCTGCTTAAGATAGGAAGTCAGGGTACAGCCGTATCCGAACTCCAAGCGGCTCTCAAACTTTTGGGCTACTATACGGGTTCTGTAGATGGTTTTTATCAGCAAAGTACTGCGATCGCAGTTTCTCAATTTCAGCAAGCCGCTGGTTTAAATCCTGATGGCATTGCTGGGCCAGCTACTTGGACTCGCCTATTTCCTACACCGCCATCCGCTCGCACATCTCCTTCTTCGACTTCTTCAGATAGTCCAGCTTCATCATTTCCTGTTCCAACCATTGCCACAAGCGATCGCAACCCCATTACGACTACGAATAACTCTTCGACCTCTGCAAATCTTCAACCTACATCGGTAGCGCTACCCATTCTCAAGCCAGGTATGCGAGGACCAGCGGTAGCACAGTTACAAGAGCGCCTCAAAGTTCTTGGTTTTCTCAATGCTTCATCGGATGGAGTATTTGGATTAGCAACCCAAGCGGCTGTTAAAGCTGCCCAACAACGCTTTAATCTCACACCCGATGGGGTAGTTGGTCCAGCGACTTGGAGCGCTTTACTGCGTTAGCTTTTGTGAGTGGAGATAGAGTTAGTCGAAGAGGTTTTGGAAAACATACCAACCATCACCCAGATAAACAATATCCTGCTCGCCATTATTGCTTCCAGGGGCAAGACTATAGGTATTAGCTTTGAGTCCGCCCAGTTTTCGAGACAAATCTCGAACAAAGCCTTCATGCGCCCATAAGCCCTGTTCGCTAGTTGTTTCAATCGAAGCAATGGTTGGGGAGAGTCGAAAGGCTCCCGAAATAGAAAACAGACCCATTGGCTGATTCGGTGTGAAGTCTATTTTTCCCGACGGTTCAGCCACCACGCGATCGGCTAGTTTCTCAAACGCTGACTTGTGGAGGGCAAAATTAATCGATAGCGGGATATGGGTTGCCCAGAGAATGGACAACACCCATAGCATTATCGGAGCCAACCACCAGTCCAATCGCTGCCTACGCCAAACTGATGATTTATCAATAGCGTGGAGTATCCAAACCCATACGATCGCTAACCAGAGCAACATGCAAGGAAGAAAGATGGTCGTGATATAGGGAATTGGTGAATTTCCTATGGGCTGGAAAGCACTGAGTAAACCCATTAAGGTATTCAAATGGATATCAAGCAGGAAATATAGAGGTGCGACTAGAACATCAATAATACTGGGTTCTCGGATAGCATGCAGACCGGGCATGGCACCGCAAAACAGTCCCAATGCAAAGGCTACCAGCACCGTTACATTGAAAGGCGACCCGAACAGTTTAGCCAACTTGACATCTCCAGCAGCGTTTGGCGGCTCTGGACGACCTGCTCCTGTGTACATCGCTTTTCTCCAATGCGGTTAAACGGCTATTCAGTTTTAGCTGGTGCGATCGCGATCGCACCAGCTCATAAGCCAAAATAATTCTTCACAATTCCCAAAATCCGTTCCGCTGCATGACCGTCACCAAAGGGATTTATCGCTGTCGCCATTTCTTGATAGGCACTCGCATCGCTGAGCAGTTTACTCGCTACAGCAACAATCTGAGTGGGATTTGTCCCCACCAGTTTAGCGGTACCTGCCTCGATCGCTTCGGGTCGTTCGGTTGTTTCCCGCAATACTAATACTGGCTTCCCTAAACTCGGTGCTTCCTCTTGCAATCCCCCCGAATCAGTCAGCAGCAGGTAACAACGCGCGATCGCTCCCACGAGTTCGGCATAA
Organism: Chroococcales cyanobacterium; assembly: GCA_036703075.1. Lineage (GTDB taxonomy): Bacteria > Cyanobacteriota > Cyanobacteriia > Cyanobacteriales > Coleofasciculaceae > DATNPC01. The sequence goes on along the minus strand of DATNPT010000082.1, from coordinate 7,396 downwards.
TCTAAGGGTTCTGTTAAAAATACTCTAGGGTGATTGCCCAAAATCTCTTGAAGTGGTTCTCTAACCGTAGGATTGCGATGTAAAGGTAATAGTAGAGCCGTATCGGGAAACTTCTCTAAAATTTGCAGAAATCCCTGAGCAATGTCACGCAAAGGTTCGCCCCAGTTCTCTCGTCTGTGAACGGTTGCCAATAACGTGCGGTACTTCTCCCAGTCCAATCCCTTCACTGTACAAGGCGGCTGGCGCTTCGCCACTGTTAATAAGGCATCAATCACAGTATTGCCAGTGTGATGAATTTCCCCAACGACTCCCGATCGCTTTAAATTTTCTACTGCTAGGGAAGTCGGTGCAAAGTTCAGCGCAGCTAACTGGGAAATTAAACGCCGATTGGCCTCTTCGGGGTAAGGATTAAACAAATCGTCTGTTCGTAATCCAGCTTCTACATGACCCACAGGAATTTTTTGGTAAAACGCGGCTAAGCTTGCCGCAAATGCTGTTGTTGTATCTCCCTGAACAATCACTAGCTTAGGTTTAACGTCTTGAAATATACTTTCGAGTCCCCGCAAACTCCGGCAAGTAATATCGGTTAGGGTTTGCTTCGCCTGCATAATTTCTAAATCTCGATCGGCATTCAGCTCGAATAGCTGCATAACCTGATCGACCATCTCCCGATGCTGACCTGTCAGAACGACATGAGTCTCCAAGGCACTACAGCACCGGAACTGTTGGATAACCGGAGCGAGTTTAATCGCTTCAGGACGAGTTCCTAGGGTAATGCAGATCGGCAGCACAGGTGATGTCATAAAGATTGTTGAAGCCGCAATTCATCAAGGGGGCAATTTAACTTTCACCATGGTATAGCCTTTATCCTGAAGAATTTTAGGCATGAAAAAACCCGGTGTTGACCGGGCAGCATAACTGTTGTCTTCAAATCTTATTAATGTTAATGCGATCGAAGCTTAACGAACAGTCGCTCGGAGCCCTCCTATCGCCCCCCCACATCGCAAGTCAATGGGCAAGCTGCATAAACTGAGGTATGCAGAGGATCGGGGTCGCCATGGAGCCAGCTCAACCAACGAACTTCTTGAGGATGAATCCCTTTCAAAGTTAATGCTGCTGCACCGACTAAAACTGCTAAAACATTTATCCCAACTAAGCTTCCTGCTACTAGCAACACTGCACTAACTGGCAGCACGGATTGTAATGCGATCGCTAATAAAGAGCCGATAGTAACCATCAAAACAATAATCGGAAATCCTACAACCAGTAGGCAGACCGACAAAGTAAATGTCCAAATCAAAAAGCTTTTGACTATTGATAATGAGTAAGATTTTGTAAAGCTCTCGCGTGTTGTCATTTCCATGATTGTTCCTCCTGTTGTCATTTAAAAAAGCCAATTAAAAAATTTCGTCTGAGCAATTCCCGCAATGCGAGTTAGTGAAAATCAGTATAGAGAAACTATCGATTAAGCTGAGCTTATGTTTAAAAAAATTTACAGTCATGATCGAACATTTGTGGCTCTAGAATGTAAACAAAAGCACACTAAAAGCTTTACTAAAGTTTAATAAATCTGTCTTTAGATAGAAGTTATAGGCAGTTTGAGCTTTAGAGTCTTTATCAGCAGCCAGCCGCATCACCAGATCGCTAAGTAATCAGGACAAAAATACAAACTTCGCAAGTTTTACTTAATATTTCTTATAACTTACTGCAAGTCTTCTCATAATCCGATTTACTAAGTTACGAACTATAAATCAGAGGTGAATTAACTATCATGGAGTAGTTTCATGGGAAGGTATGGAGCTGAAAAATCATCCTGAAGGCAGAGGGCAGTAAGGAGTAAGAAATAATTTTCTTTCTAGGTGGTAAGTTTTCCTCTCATGTGCCTAGTCTCAATGTAAGGAATGCAGGACCTTGGAGAAGGAAGTCTCGGAGTAGGGGAGTAACGAAATTGCTGAGTTATAGGCTTCCAGCGCCTAATGGCTAATCGGAAATTTAAGAGGTCTAAGATTAAAGGTGATGAAAGATAAGGGAAAGATTTTTCATTATCTTCATGAAGAACATTGTGAGCGATCGCTCAGAGGGTCTAACGTCTAAACTGAATTTGGTATGGTTGTGAATAAATGATGCCGAACTCCCAGGAATTGGGAATACTCTTAAACAAAGAAGATTTCGTAATATTGCTGTTCATTGCCAAGTCGTAATTGAAGTATGACAGACACACAGCGTCCGCCTAGCTCACCACCACCGCCACCTCGCGTTCCACCAGCACCGCCGCCGATGAATCCTGCTAGTGGCTCGGCATCGCTAGGAGCAACGCCACGGATGCCCTCGCAAGCTATGCCGATGCCTCCAAGTGGCAGCCAACCGAACGTAGGGGTCCAAAGTTCGCGCACTGCGCCACCCGTTGCCGATAGAGTAGCGCGCTCGGCTCATTTACCTAACTCGCAAACTAAACCTCGGGTACCACCGCGCAATACGGGACCGTCGTCGGGACATCCAACCTTAGCTCAGCTCATCCGTTACGCTTATGACAAGGGATTTTCTGACGTTCACGTTGGCGTTGGTGAAACTCCCCGTTTCCGTAATCGGGGCGAAATGGAGCTGAGCGACCATTCCGTAACTGACCAGGCAACATTTATGAGTTGGTTACGGGAAGTGCTATCGGATGACGAAATCCGGCGCTTTCAAGACCAACTAGAATTTGATGGAGCCACGGAATACGAGTTTGCACGGGTGCGGATTAATATCTTCGATACTCTGCGCGGCCCCGGCATGGTACTGCGGTTAATTCCACTGACAATTTTGACCATTGAGCAGCTACGGCTACCCCCCGTACTGAAAGATGTCTGTCACTACCATAAAGGTCTGATTTTGGTGACAGGACCTACGGGTTCTGGTAAGTCCACAACAATGGCAGCGATGGTGGATTACATCAACAAAGAGATGACCAAACACATCATCACCATCGAAGACCCGATTGAATTCGTTCACCAAAGTCGCAAATGTCTGATTAGACAACGGGAAGTCGGGATACATACGTTACAGTTTGACCGAGCGCTGAAAGCATCTTTGCGCGAAGACCCCGACGTGATTCTAGTGGGGGAAATGCGGGATAAGGAGACAATGAACACGGCTCTCAAAGCAGCTCAAACGGGTCACTTGGTGATGGGTACGCTGCACACCAACAGTGCGATTAAAAGCCTTGAGCGGATTTTCACCCTGTATAGTGCTGAAGAGCAGAACGCAATTCGATCCGCGATCGCGGAATCTCTGGTGGCAATTGTCGCCCAAGGTTTGTGCCGTACCACTGACGGAAAGCGTGCTGCTTTTCACGACATTCTGCTCAACACAGAGGCGATTAAAGACTATATCCAGAAAGGTCGGTACGATGAAGTCGCTCAACTGATGGAGGATGGTGAATTTGATGGCATGGTCACCATGAACAAATCCCTGTTTAACCTCTATCAGGAAGGACGTATTACTGAGGAAGTCGCTCTTGAAATGTCACCAGCTCAGAATGAAATGGCAATGATGCTGCGCGGTCGCATTTAAGCTGAATGGCACTGACTTAACGCATTAATCACCTTGCGCGGGGGGTTTGGGGGAAACCCCAAGTCCAAGTTTTCTCTAATACCTGCAACTTTTGCCTTAAGTCAGTGCCATTCCATTTAAGCTAGAGGTGGTTTGACCAGAAATCTAGAAGCGTTGATCTTTCACGAGCGATCGCGGGAGATGAACGCTGGGTTTCGACTTTTGTTGCATGGTAAGCTAGGCTTGAGAAGTGAGTTGCAAGACTCAGGAATGCTTTGTAAGACGGGAAGTGACTAGCCACTAGCTCATTCCAAAGAATCTACGAAATTCTATTCAGTAGAATGTCAAGCTAGAGATAAGGAAGAAAAATATTAGGGGTGAGGGACTAGGATACCAGTTGATGCATCCTGCTTGAATCACCCATTTCCTACCCTCGCCGATCAACAGTTTCTCCTGTCTATCTCTCGCGCTGACCAGTGAACTTAAATCAACCACTCTTCCCTCATCTCTTTAAAGGAATTGCGCTGTTTACGCCGGGAGGAGATCTGATCTATGCAATCGATCCCAGTAAGCAAGGCCACTGGCATTTGGAGCTATGTGCTGGGTTACAAGAAATATTGGGGTTGCCAGAGCCGCCTCATTTTTTAGTTCCAGGATATACTGCAACCGTCGATCGCTGGCTCGATCCCAAGACTAGACAGCTACGAACGTCAGCAGAAATTTATTGGCCTGTGCGGCATCATCAAGATCTGTTGAATGCTGTATTTAATACGGGAAACTTACTCTGGCAAGTCGCCCCTTGGGAAGAAAATTCCTGCGATCCAATTGTGTTGGAAACTTACCGCGATCAGTTTCCCCAGCTTTGGGAAGACCACGATCTGATTGTCCGTTGCGATCGCACTGAACGGAGTTCTTATTTCTACAGCGAAAGCTACACCCCCACCCAACCCTTGACTCATCCTAACGAACGTTATCCGCAGAACGAATCAGAAGAAATTGAGGTTCCCGACCAACCACCAGGTACTCATAGCTATGTCCTGCGTTTGTTTGTTTCCGGAAACAATGAATCAACGGAGCATATCCTCAAGAGCCTACACCAATTGTTGGAGAATTCTCTACGTTATCCGTACACGCTAAAAGTCATTGATATTTTTAAACATCCCGATCAAGCAGAAGAGTATCAAGTTTCTGCCACACCAACGCTGGTTAGAGTTTGGCCTCAGCCGGTTCGACGCATTGTGGGTGACTTAACTGATATTGAGCGAATCTTGCGGGTACTCGCAGCACCTGAAACCTAGCTTAATTTTCTGTCTAACGTCAGTGCCGTTTAGCTTATGAGTGTAGAGCAGTGGAAACAGACCCCTTGGGAACACATATATCAGGGGCACACAAGTTAGGGAATTCCAATGTGTTTACCTCAAGGGTATCGAGCGTGACATGACGGATAGCGTGGTTATTGGTGTCAGCAATGTACAGATGATTGGCAATTGCACTTAAACCGGAGGGTTCAAAGAAGCGAACCTCACTGCCTTGACCATCATGATGTCCGGCTGTCCCATCACCTAACATCGTCTGGCAGCTTCCTGTATAGGAGTCAACACGCTTGATTTTGTGGTTATAGGTATCCGCAATCCACAGGTAATTCTGAGTATATTCCACACCCAGACAGTGCTGAAGCCGAACCTCAGAACCGTGACCATCCCGATCCCCAAATCCAAACAGTTCTCCACTGCCGCAGATCGTTCGTACTGGTAAATTGTCAACTACACCAACAGCCCGAATCGAGCTAACTTCACTATCGGCGACGTATAACTCTCGACCATCCGTCGTGATGCCGCTAGGTTGGGCAAATGCAGATTCTTGACGCGAACCATCTATGCAGGCTTCTGCACCCCTACCGGCATAAGTACTCACCCGACCCGTTTCTAGCTCCATTTCCCAGATTTGATGGGAACCAGCCATTGCGATGAATAGGCGACTGCTGACTCGTTCCAAATCCCAAGGAGAGTTCAACGCCGTCTCCAACCCCATACCGCTCTGAGGGCAAATCTGACGACTTTGTTCGCCGGTACCAGCAATAAGTTTCACTTGTTGACTTTTCAGGTTAACTTGTCGCACGCAGTGGTTTTCCGTATCCGCAACATAAAGTAGCTGCTTTTCGGCATCCAATGCCATTCCTTGCGGTGAAAAAAATTGAGCTTCAGAAAAAGAACCATCTGTCAAGCCCGGTTTACCTGTACCAATGACTTGCTGAACCTCACCCATCAAGGTACTCACAACGATGCGATGATGACCAGAGTCAGCAATGAATAGGCGATTTCCCACTTCATCAGCCAGCACTTTACCCGGAAAAGCCAGAGGTGTTACCAGGGGTTGCTGTTGCTTTTCTAGTACGAGGCTTAGTTCCTGAAAATTTGTGGTTCCTTTCTCTTGATGTTCGTGGAGCAGTTCGCCGATTAGCCGATCCAAAACCTCTCGATTGCCTTCACCCGACACAGAGCCAATGACGTACCCTTCTGGGTCAATTACCATCAAGGTTGGCCAAGCTCGAACGGCATACTGCTGCCAGACTTGGAAGTCGGTATCGACCAAAACTGGATGCTCGATATCGTAACGGAGGATAGCTTGACGGATATTCTCGGCCTCTTTCTCGTTCTCAAATTTAGCGGAGTGGATGCCAATCACCGTCAGGCTATCCTTGTACTTATTTTCCAGATACTTCAGGTCTGGCAAGACATGCAGGCAGTTAATGCAGCAGTACGTCCAAAAGTCTAAAATGACGACTCGCCCTCTCAAGTCTTTAAGAGACAGAGGATGGTCTGTATTGAGCCAGGTTCCATCTTGGGGAAGTTTTGGCGATCGCACGCGAGATGGCATTTTAGACCTTTCCTAGAATCTGCTTTACATTCCTTTACCTTAACTCGCCTCAGGAATAGCCTCCTCCTCTAAAGGCATATCTGTTGGTGGTTCTGTATCTGCGGTCGGTGCTGCCAAAGATGACGGCACATCCGTTGGAGTTTCTGGTGCGGATTTCTTCAGGTAGCGGCTGGGAATATCGGATGCAGCATCAGACGGGGCTTGAATAATACGAGGAGAGGGTGCAGGAGGGGAAACAAATAGCTCCTTCAAATCTAGTTTTGGTGCTTCAGAATCGGAAGGAGTTGGCGCTTGGTCATTCGTTGCTTCTGGAGTTGGTGCAGCTTCTGAGGAAGTAGCAGGTGCTGACTCTGGTGCGATCGCAGGTTCGGGTTGAGGAACGGCAGCTTTTGGCTCTGAGGATTGTGGGGTGGGCGTCTCCACTATCTCTGGTAGTGTTGGTGGCAAGCCAGAGTCGGGAGCTACTTTATCAGCCTCTGAGCGCTGAAAACGCTTGAAGAAGCCTTTGGGCTGTTCCGGCTGTATCGGTTGAACAGGTAGTGGCTGAATAACTGGACTCTCTTCTACTTCTGGCGTTCCTGATTTCGGTTCTGAAGTCAGCTCCTCTGTATCCGTCTGAGATTCGCTCGAACTCGCTGGCTCTTCCGGTTCGGGGGTTTGCTCCAATTCTTCAGGAGTCGGTGCAGGAGAGGGAGCTTCTTGTTTTGGCAGTACGGGTGAGGGACTAGGAGTTACGACTGGACGTTGGAAACGATTGAAGAACCCGCCGAACCTCGGTTTTTCTGGAGTGATGGGTACTACAGGTGAGGATTCCTCAGTCGGAGTCGGAGACTCTTCTATCTCTGGCGTTTGCTCTGGTTCTTCCAGAACTGGAGCAGGAGAGGGAACTTCTTGCTCTGGTTGTACGGGTGACGGGCTAGGAGTTACGGCTGGACGTTGGAAGCGATTGAAGAAACCACCGAATCTGGGTTTTTCTGGTTCTATGGGG
>DATNPT010000163.1:0-26203 GCA_036703075.1 Chroococcales cyanobacterium | reverse complement strand
TTAGATCGCAGCAACCTTGAGACTCTTAGTTTGGGTTTAACAGTTGAGCGTCCGCCTTTCGCTCCTCTAACAAATGTGAAAACAGAGGTAACAGCCGTCAACCAAATTTTAGGCGGTACAGAACTGCTCGATCGCGAATTTACGCTGTCCAACTTGCAAAAACAACTGCAAAAAGAGAGTTACCGCATCGTTCATATTGCAACCCATGGCAAGTTTGGTGTCGATGCTCAGAGTACATTTTTAGTAGGATTTGACCAGCGAATTAGTATCGAGCAACTGGATAACCTCTTGCGATTGACAGACAGCCGCCAACCTGTAGAACTGCTAACCCTAAGTGCTTGTCAAACCGCTGCTGGTGACGATCGATCGGCGTTGGGCATTGCGGGTGTTGCCGTTCGCGCTGGGGTAGAGAGCGCTCTAGCGACATTGTGGTACATCAACGATGAAGCGACGGTGTCGCTGATTGAGGAATTTTATCGCCAACTCCGCCAGAGTGACAGCTCCAAGGCTCAAGCTCTCAGACAGGCACAGCTAAAGATGATTGCTGATGTGAACTACAACCATCCCGCCATTTGGTCGCCCTTCATCCTCATCGGTAATTGGTTGTGAAACCCTCATTAGTGCGATCGATCGTCTTGCTCAGATACTTCTAGACGCGAGCATCCTGCTCGCACTAAGAATGATAAATTTATACGAATGGGATGCACCCGTGGCGATTGCTGTAGAAAGTACTATTGAAACTGACTACTAAAACTACAAGGTGTTGTTGGCAGCATGATGCCTGAGCAGAGCGCTTGCGAGTTGACCCGGAACAGATGCACGCAGCGAAGAATTTTCTCTTTGAAACAGTTTTAGGATGCCAAAAGCATCTAAGGGAGAACGAAGTTGATAGCTAGCTTTGAACAGAAAAGGACTGACTCGGTTGGCAGTTAGAGGTGCATTTTCCCAAACTGTCAGTGTGTAGCCGTCGTCGATTGGCAATAGCGAGTAATTAATCATTGACTGAACTATCCTGATGTACTGGAGTTTAGACTAATGTCACAGGTAGTGTTTTTTCGGAAAAACTGTCGCCAAAATGCCCTATATATAGCGCGGTCTTCGATTTAGTCTAAAGTCCAGTGATGTAGGGGGACTTCCTTTTCATCGGGGATAAGTAAGCCCCACCACATATGGGGCTGGCAGGGCGTTTTGAAGCATCTTCTGCTGATTACTCCGGCAAAAGAAGGAGTCTTTTATGTAGTATTTAACAAATGTTTACGCCCCTTCAATTTCTTTGCCACTAAATACTCCCTTCCCGAGTAAAAAATACCTATTTTTTGAACGTAAACACGTAGCGGCTTGCCGCAGACTACCACTCCAGGACACAGAGATATATGTGATACCATTTCACTGTATGGCTGCAACAGATAGTTGGGTAATGAACCGTTTCTTCCCAATTACCCATTACCTATTACCAGTCTTTACGCATAGCAATGTTTTAGTGAATTGATATGAACTAAGTAATCTTAGGGCAGGCAGGAAGTAATACAAACAATCAGAAGCCCTTGGCAGTGGTAGCCAGGGGCTTCGCATTCGAGTCGTGATGAGTAGTTTGATATTTTGTCTAAAAATACCCAATGAAATACCCTTCAGTGGGCAGACTTCAAGCTGAACACAGAACTTGCCGCATTTGGCGCATATTTTCTGGCAATTCCATATGCATCGCCTGTTGAATGAACACTGCTGGGATCGGAATATTTGGTGTTGCTTGCACGGAGTAGGTGAGCAACGTACCATTACCGCAATCTTGCAGTTTCAGGTCTGCCGTAAAATCGGTAAAGGTACCTTTTTCTAGTCGGAACTGAATGTGCTGCCCCAGTACCTCAAAGACGCTCAGGTGGATTTCGACTTGAGCGGTGAGAAACAAAAAGGCTTTTTTGGCAACTTGATACAGACGTTTTACCTCACCTCGGTGCAAGACTTCGCTCTTGGTGATATCGGGGAAGTATTGCACCCAACGGGGGTAATCGGTTAGCTGTTGCCAAGCGTCTGAGCGGGCTATTGGTAGGTACATTTGTGCGGTGACAGCACCACCCCAAGCTGAGTGCGATCGCGTTTCCAGCAAAATCTCCCCTTGCAAAAGCGCCTTTTGCTGACTCCACGCTAGATTTTGGATTGGATTATTCAAGTCTTGGAAAGAACGGGCAATCATAATTGTTTAGCCACTCCTCAACCCATAAGACTACGGTTTAAGTTGGGCCTCTTTACTCTTTAGTACACAAGGTAGATTCTCTTATTTACCAATTTATAAAAAAATCTTTAAAAAATTAATCAAGCAGTTGTAAAGCTTCTAATAATTTAATCTCCCTCACCTTACAGCTTATCCTTTCCCCACATCTTTTCAAACCCTGTAGGGTTAAGTATTCACGACTTTAACTAATGATTTAAACCTAAGTGTTTCTACTTAAGTGCATCGACTGGCTGAAGTGCAGGATATGACGGTTGCCGCAGATAGACCTATGATGAACGACACTGACTTTAAGGCGAAAGTTGCAGGTATTAAAGAAAACCCGGACTTGGGGGTTTCCCCCAAACCCCCGTTGGGGGACAAGCGTCTCCCCCTCTCCCCCCCCGCGCAAGGGTTGATTAATGCTTAAATCAGTAACATTCGACCTATGATAGTGGTCACGGCTCCTCAGTTAGTGACACTTGCTCCAGTTAAAGACTTAATTGACGATCGCCTCGTGGGATAGAGCGATCGCGAAGCAGACCTTGTCAAGCGAGCAAGAATCAGTATCTTACCAGTGTTCAATCCTAAAGATTAGGAGAGCATCCAAATGAATAGCAGTTGGCACGTAGGACTAGCCGGTGCGTTGGGAATTAGTAGCATGGTGTTCGCTCCTTTTTGCCAGTCTGCCCTAGCGCAAATAGCCCCCGATCGCACTCTAGGGGCAGAGAACTCCATTGTCACCCCCATTGATGCACTGAGTGACCGGATTGATGGTGGGGCAATGCGCGGGGCGAACTTATTTCAGAGCTTTCTAGACTTCAATGTCGGTCAAGGGCGAGGTGTTTATTTCACTAACCCGGTTGGAATCGAGAACATCCTGACTCGCGTCACGGGAGGCAACCCGTCCAACATCTTAGGCAAGCTCGGTGTGTTAGGGAATGCTAACTTGTTTTTGCTCAATCCCAACGGCATCGTTTTTGGGCCAAACGCCACGCTCGATATCAAAGGCTCATTTCTCGCTACAACAGCTAACGCGATTCATTTGGGTGAGTATGGATATTTTAATGCTTCACAACCGGGAAACAGTAGTTTACTCTCCGTCAGTCCGGGCGCTTTGTTTTTCAATCAAGTAGCCAATCAACCCAGTGCGATCGCGAATTTCGGAAATTTGGCAGTAGGACGAAATCTGACTCTATCATCTGGCAATCTTGAGTTACACGGTCAGCTCACCGCAGGTGGGGATTTAACACTACAAGCTTTAGATACGGTAAAGGTGCGAGATAGTGCAACTAGTCCCTTCATTGCCTCAGCAGTTGGTCAGTTACTCGTGCAGGGCGACAGCGCCGTAGATATTTTTGCCTTAAATCATCCCGATAGCCGCTTCGTTGCTGGCGGAGATATCGTTTTGCGATCGCCTTCTACCAGTGTGGGCGATGCTCGTTATATCAGTGGAGGGAATTTTCGCATCGAGCAGTCCCCTGGAAGTGTGGGAAATTGGGCGAGCGTCTCCGATCCAATTATTCAAGCGAGCGGAGACGTCAGTTTTAACAACTATACAGGTGCTTCCCTGCATATCTTCGCAGGCGGTGCGGTGAACATTGGCAGCGTTACGATTACAAGACCCGACACCACGAACTCCATCAACCAAACCATCACGCTATCTGATGGTAATCCATTAGCGATCGATGGTAGTGCCAGACCCACTTTAGATATTCGAGCCGGAACTACAGCCGTGACTAATCCGTTGGGATTGACGGGTTCGCCGACGCCAACAGGATTTCGTATGACTGGTACTCCAGCCAGTGCCGATATCACCATTGGCAGCATCACGGTTAGCGCTCCTAATGGATTGGTTTTTCTCACCAATCAGTACAGCCCGAATCCTGCCTTAGGGGAGGGCGCGATTCGAGTCGGCAGAATTGGTATCAATAGTGTTTTTGGCAATAGCGGCGATTTGGCGATCGACTCAAAAGGCAGTATCGCCCTCACCGAACCCGTTAATGTCAGTTCTCTGCTGGGGAATGGTGGCGATGTTACTCTACTGGCCGTTGGCAACATCCAGACATCTGATATTAATTCCCTCAGCTTAGCGGGATTAGGTGGGGCTATCACCCTGAGCAGCGGTGGCACGATTGCTTTGGACAATAGCTTGATTCTCAGTGCCAGTTTTATGCCGTCGGCGGCTATCCCAAATCTCAAAGGGGGTGACATTAATCTTAATGCGCGATCGCTGTCCATGACGAATGGCGCTCGCATACTGGCCGCTACGTTGGGTGATGCTCGTGGGGGAGATTTGAATGTTAATGTTTCGGAGTCTATCCAAATGAGCGGCTCGGATAATGGTCTGCTCAGCGACTTGTTGACCGTGTTACCCGCCTCTCAACTCAACGACTTTTTAGCCATGCTATCTCCCAACGCTTCATCGGCACTAGAACGAGTTCAAGGCAGTGGGTTATTAAGCATAAGCGCAAAGCTTGAAACCCTACAACCTGGAGCAAGTGCAGATGCTGGAACAGGCGGAGATGTGAGAATTAACACCGGGCGAGTCAGCCTCCAAGGTGGCTCGGAGATGTCTGCTTACTCCTTTGGCCAAGGCAAGGGAGGAAATGTCTTGGTGAATGCCTCCGATTCGATAGAACTGATTGGTACAACTCCAACAAATATCGTTGGTGGTCTATTTGCTTTGACCTACGCGAGTGGAGATGGTGGAGACTTAACCGTTAACACAAGGCAGTTGATTGCGCGGGATGGCTCGGCAGTAGCGGCGACTAACCTCCTAGGAACGGGGAATGGCGGCAATGTGACCGTGAATGCCTCTGATTCGGTAGAGCTGAGCGGTACATCACCGGATGGTAGAATTCCCAGCAACTTGTCGGCTGGTACTGCAGGACCTAGGGGAAATTCAGGAGACTTAGTGGTAAATACAAGTCGATTGATTGTCCGGGATGGTGCTGCATTAGCAACCTCGACCAATGGTTTTGGTCAGGGAGGGGATTTAACAGTGAACGCCACAGAGTCTGTGGAACTCAGTGGAGAAGCAGCAGCGGGTTTAAATCCTACCCTGATTGCTAGTGATACGTTTGGTCAAGTGTTTAATCCTGAAACGGGTCAAACGGCCGGAAAGGCTGGCAACTTGACCATTAATACTCAGCGCTTGATTGTTCGGGATGGAGCGGTGGTATCGGCATCGACTTGGGGGACTGGAGAAGGAGGCAGCTTAACGATCGACGCTTCTGACTCTGTAGAACTGAGCGGTCAATCGAATCGAGGAACACCCAGTGGCTTGTATAATCGAGGGTTTGGAGCTGGAAATGCTGGCGACCTGAATGTGACAACCGAGCGGTTGAGCGTCCGGAATGGAGCGACGGTAACAGTGGCTAGCGTTGATGCGACGACCGACTTTCAATTTGCCACAGGTTCTTTGGTTTTAGGTATCATACCAGTGACGTTTCCCGATCGCTCGACGGGAAATGCTGGCGAGATGAGGATTGGAGCTGACACTATCCAATTGGATAATGGCTCCCTCTCCGCCTTCTCTGTGCGGTCTGGCGGTGGCGATATCAACGTCGCTGCTCGTGATATTGAGTTACGCAACAGTAGCTTGGTGAGTACTAGCGTTGCCCAAAGTAGCGGGGGCGGTGGTGGAATTAAAATTCACTCAGGTTCCTTCATTGCTTTGGAAGATAGCGATATTCTCGCCAATGCCGATGAAGGTCCGGGCGGCAATATTACGATTAACTCCCCTGTATTTTTGGCTGACCTCTTCTCTAGCGGTCAAGCTACGGCTGTCGGTCAAAATCCGGGTGACTTTGCACAGTTTCGCGGCAATGGTCGGGTTGATATCTCTGCTAAGAGTCGCGTCGGTATCAGCGGAACTACGATTTTTCCAGATTTCAGCTTTTTGCAGAATTCTCTAGCTGCCTTATCTGACAATTTTGTCAACCCCGAACAAGCGATCGCCAATAGTTGTCTTGCCCGTCGCAATGCCGAGCGGGGTAGTTTCACGGTAACTGGCACTGACGGCTTACCCCAAAATCCCTACGAGTCAAGCGGGGGTCGGTACGACCTCACCGAAGTGCAAAGCCTGAGTCCGCGAGAAACACAACCCGTATCGTCCTCTATTCCCAAGTCTCAATCGTCGGCAATAACCAATCGCTGGAAGCTAGGCGACCCAGTGCAAGAAGCCCAGGGCATGACGATGACACAACAAGGACGTATCTTGCTCGGCACTTCTCCTGAGTTAGTCGCGGCTAAGGCAGATGAAATTGTTTGCCATAACAGCGAACAGTCCTCGACACCAAAGCCTTGAGGATTACCTACCTCTTGTATACCTTTGTATTCTCTGTGTCCTGGAGTGGTTAGTTCAAACAATAGGTAGGTATGTTTCAAGCCGGAAGGGAGTAGAACGTTGCCAGACGGTAGTTCACTAGAATAGAGTCTTATCCACCTGAGTGCCAAAGTCAGTCCCTCCTAACGGCTAACGACTAACTTCCATAAAATTCATGATGCACAGAACACTCAAACGCAAAATTTGGGACTGGCGCAGAGTATGGATAACCGCTCCAACCATCGCTGGTATTGTGCTTGCACTGAGGCTTTTTGGTTGGTTGCAGATTTGGGAATGGGCAGCGCTCGATCAATTCTTGCGCTGGCGTCCGCGCGAACCTGTTGACGATCGCATTGTAATTGTTGCGATTGATGAGGTGGATTTAAAAAAGATCGGACAGTGGCCGATTCCAGACGCCGTACTCGCTGAACTGATCGAGACAATCAAAGCTCAAAAGCCCAGGGCAATCGGTCTCGATTTGTATCGAAATTTGCCAGTCCAACCCGGTCATTCAGCGTTGCGGAAAGTCTTTGAAACCACTCCCAACTTGATTGGCATTGAGTTAATTAATGGAGAGGACAAGAGTTCTGCGATCGATCCCTCGCCAGTATTGGCAGAGCGCGACCAGGTCGGTTGTAATAACGTGGTGGTCGATATCGATGGTAAGTTGCGTCGAGGCTTGCTCTCGATGTTCAAACACGACCAACCAATACCGTCCTTTAGCATGGTCTTGGCTTCCATGTACTTAGAGGCTTACAATGTTGTGCCTCAACCGACCCAGACTAATCCCCAAGTATTTCGCTGGGGAAAAGCGCTCTTTCATCCCTTTACGCCTCATGAGGGAGGTTATAGAGGTGCTGATGCTGGAGGGTACCAAATACTATTGAATTATCGCGGCCCAGCAGGTAGCTTCCGTAGCGTATCGCTTAGAGACGTACTGAACAACAAGATATCGCCTAAGTTGATGCGCGATCGTATTGTTTTGATTGGGGCGACGGCAATTAGCCTCAATGATTTCTTTTACACTCCCTATAGCAGCGATGCTATTAGTGGACTTCGCCTACCGATCGCATCGCCAGAACGCACGCCCGGTGTAGAAGTTCAAGCCAATATTATCAGTCAAATTCTCAGTGCAACCCTAGAAGGACGCCCTTTAATCCAAACATGGCCCAAAGTGGTGGATGGGGTGTGGATTTTTTTGTGGTCTTTTGTCGGTGCAACTCTGGCTTGGCAAGGGCGACATACAGGTGGAGTTCGGTCGCTTTTATTCCAAAGGTCAACTAGTCCCATCTTGACCGCCGGTATTTTGGTGGTGGTCGCTTATGCTGCTTTTTTGGGAGGGTGGTGGATACCGATGGTTCCTCCCTTTTTAGCACTCTCCGGCTCTGCGATCGCAATTACCGCTTACATTGCTCGCACGGCTAGAGAAATTCGTAAAACCTTCGGTCGCTACTTAACCGATTCTGTGGTTGCTCAGTTGTTAGAAAGTCCTGAAGGATTACAACTGGGTGGTGAGAATCGGGAAGTCACTATCCTGACCTCCGATTTAAGAGGATTTACGCTGTTATCAGAACGATTGCAGCCGCAAGAGATTGTTAAAATTCTCAACATCTATCTGGGATGCATGGCAGATGTTATTTCCCAGTATCAGGGAACTATTGATGAGTTCATGGGGGATGGGATTTTAGTTGTCTTCGGTGCTCCGACAGCCAGAGAAGATGATGCTGTTAGAGCTGTAGCCTGCGCGATCGCAATGCAGCTAGAAATGACTCTCGTGAATGAAGAAATGGAGCGTTTTGGCTTCCCGAAACTAGAAATGGGAATTGGCATAAGTACGGGGTTTGTTGTAGTAGGGAATATTGGTTCCGAGAAACGCGCCAAGTACAGCGTCATTGGTAAGGATGTGAACTTAGCCTTTCGCATCGAATCCTATACCGTGGGTGGTCAAATTCTCATTTCTGAGTCAACCTTAAAAAAAGTTGAATCAATCGCGAGAATTGACGGACAAAAAAGGGTAAGACCTAAGGGAATGAAGCAGCCGATTCCTATCTATGACGTTGGGGGAATTGGAGGAAATTACCACTTATTTTTGTCGAAAACTGAAGAAAGCTTTTTCCCTCTAACGCAATTAATTCCGGTGCAATACTCTTTGCTAGATGGTAAGCGCATTGATGACTTGAGCTTTCCAGGAACCCTCGTTAAGCTCTCAAATAATGGAGCTGAGGTTCGTTGCGAGCATCTGGAGACTTATGCTATACCCAAGCCACTAAGTAATATTAAGCTTAATTTATTAATGTCAAATAATTCAGCCGAGATGAGTGAAGATATTTATGCTAAAGTTGTCGAAAAAATAGCTGAACCTGGACGATTTTATATTTACTTTACTACCCGAACTCCTGAAATCAAAGCCAAACTTGACTCTCTTTACCAACGGGCAAAGACCAATTACATTGGCCAACGCCGTTAATCGGCTGTGCATGTAAACTGCATAATGTACATTCAGGTTTGGGAGTCCGTTGTCAGCAGTCAATTATCCGCTGATTAGGACTATTCCCCTTCTTGGAGGGTAGCCACTTTAATTGTACGGAGGTTGGTGTGAGAGAGTGGAATAAGTTAGTACACTGGTGAATCTCACCTCAGTGTAAATTACTTAACATAAGAAATTTTATACCTCACAATGCCTTTCACAATAACCAACGTTCGTTAAAAGAACTATTTGAAAAATAAAGGTCGCTCCTATGAAAACTCTCTCTCACATCACAACTCTAATCGCAGCTACAACATCCATCATTTCTGCATTGTTGCTGGCTAGTCCCACTCTGCCTGCTGACGCGGCATCAAACTCTGGCAATGTTTTGCCGAACAATCCTCAGAATTCCATCATCAGCCAAGCGACTCGTTCGCGCATCCGCTTTATTCCACCCCCTAGTAGGAATCCCAGACGAAGTCAGGGGGCTGGTTCGCGGGGTTGTGATGAGTCTTTGCCAGGAGACTTGGTAACGTTATTAATTCCCTCCAAAGATTATGCGGGACAAACCGTATCCAGTCATCCCAGCTTTTTCTTGCAGTTATCAAAGTCTGTCTCCGTACCAATGGTGTTTACCTTGACGAAATCAGGGGTTCCTCAACCTTTATACCGCAAGCAAATCGACTCGCCGCAGTCGGGACTTATCCAGATCGAAATGCCCAAAGATCGGCCGGAACTCGTGCCTGGCCAGGTATACCAATGGTCTGTTGCTCTAGTCTGTTATCCCAAGCGGCCCTCTAGCAATCCCTTTTTCTCCAGTTGGATCGAACGCGTACCGGCAACTCCAGCACTAGAGGAACAACTGGCAGCCGTGACAGCAAAGCGCAATTCTCATGGAGGAAACCTATCTTCGAGAGACACCGCTAACACGAGCAAAGCATCTCCAGAGGAGAATCGCGATCGCGCTGCAATCTACGCTCAAGCTGGACTTTGGTATGATGCCATAGATGCTCTCACTAAGGCTCGCATGGCTAATCCTAACGAGCCATCAATCCAAGCAGATTTTCGTGCTCTTATGGATCAGGTGGGATTGACTCAAGTCGCGAAGTAAAGATTGAATTTGTTATTCCAAGTTGGCAAGGATTTATTGCTAAACTTTCCACACTGACAGCGGAGAACACCGCTCATGAACATCTCAATTCGATCCCTTCAAGAATCGGAGTTACCAACGGCTGAACATATCGTTCGACTTGCCTTTGGCACTTTTATCGGTTTGCCTCAACCCACGGAGTTTGGCGGTGATGCGAACTATGTTCAACCCCGATGGAAAGTCGATCCGTCAGCGGCGTTTGCTGCTGAAATTGATGGGAAACTGGTTGGCTCTAACATCGCTACTTGTTGGGGTAGCGTCGGTACTTTTGGTCCCCTCACTATTCACCCTGACTTCTGGGATCGAGGTATTGGTCAACGCCTGATTGAAGCTGCGATTGAGCGGTTTGCCCAATGGGGAACGCAACAGGCTGGTTTGTTTACCTTTCCAAACAGTCCAAAACACCATGCGCTTTATCAAAAGTTTGGGTTCTACCCACGCTTTCTGACCTTCGTTATGGCAAAACCGATTCAGGCAGTTGAGCAAGACTTACCCGGAACGAAGTACTCTCAACTAGCTCCACAGCAGCGATCTGATTGTCTCAAAGAGTGTTCTCAACTCACAGATGCTATTTATTCAGGGCTAGATTTATCCCGTGAGATTGTAGCCGTTCAGGCTCAAAATCTAGGTGATACCGTTTTGCTGTGGGATGAAACAGGTCTAACAGGATTCGCGATTTGTCATTGTGGTGCAGGAAGTGAAGCAGGTAGCGATGTATGCTATGTCAAGTTTGGAGCAGTTCGCCCAGGAGAACAAGCAGCTTCACGGTTTGAACAGTTACTCGATCTATGTGAAGCGTATGGGGCGACTCAAAAAATGTTACGTCTCGTTGCTGGAGTGAATACCAGCCATGATGCCGCTTATACCAGGATGGTTGCTCGACGTTTTCGCACTGAAATCATAGGTGTCGTCATGCACAAGCCAAACGAACCTGGTTACAATCGACCAGACGTTTTTGTATTAGACGATTGGCGCTAAGGAAAACGGATCAGTGGTCAATTGTCAGTTGTCCAGTGGTTCGTTGTTAGTTGCCAAGAGCAGGAGTAAGCAAATGACGACGGCTACGAGTGCTGGGCTGGATTTTTTTTACCAGGAGCCGCCGAGAAAGCCCCATTAGCGAGAGATATCAGTTTTCTAAGTCATCTGGAGGAACTGAGAATCAGTAATTGTACTGAGAATCCGCCTGAGACGTAAGTCACTGGCGGAGTATGTCAAGAACGCCTAATATTAAAGCAGCACCAGTCTTGACGCTTCCAGAGGGTGGCGACAACCCAGTTATGTTGTTCTAGAGTGTCAGCAATCGGTTTGGCCTGCTCTAATAAAACACCGCTGATGATACCCCAGGTACTGGGTTTAACGATCTCGCTCATCGCTGGAATCAGATCGATAATCACCTCAGCCAAAATATTGCACAGAATACCATCAACCTGCTGACCGTCTAGAAGCTTGGCTACGCGTTCCACACTGCCCTTCTCGACGACTAAACGTTGAGGACTAATCTGATTGAGTTTGCGATTGCTGCGGCCGGCTTGGACGGCTAAGGGGTCAATATCAACGCCATAGACCTTTTTCGCCCCTAGTAGCACCGCTCCAATCGAGAGAATACCAGAGCCACAACCAATATCCGCCACAACCGCCTCGCCTGGGTCGTCACCTAGGCGCATTTCCAACGCTTCCAAACACAGCTGAGTAGTCTGATGGTTCCCCGTCCCAAACGCCGCGCCGGGATCGAGACGTAACAGCAGCCGTTCTGAGTGTTCGGGTACCGGCAACCAAGCCGGATAGATCAAAAAGCGATCGCCAATTTCTTGGGGTTGCCAATGTTGTTTCCAACTACTGGCCCAGTCTTCTTCATCAATCAAGTGCCACTGCGCTACCGGCACCGGCAACCCTACAGTTAGCGCATCTTGACGCAGCCACAACGAAAGCGCTGCCAAATCCAGAAGCTGTGCTTGCATTTGAGGCAAGTGAGCCCGCACGAGCAGAGAGTACCCCTTAGCCTCCGAGGACATCCCCCGAAAGCCAAACTTCTCTAGCCGCCAGAAGATTAAATCCTCCAAGGCTGGGTCTGAGAGAATTTGAATTTCCCACCAGCTGTTTGCCATATTAGTTGTTGGTTGTTAGTTCACCGTTGTTAGTTGTTAGAGATTCAGCAATTATCCATTAGCGATGAGCAAAGGGAGATTCAGCCAACAGCGATTCGCTGTCTAACAACTAACAACCAGTAACTAACAACTACAAAGTTACCGTGTAAGCATCCCGAATTCCCGGAACCTTTATAATCTCCGCCAAGATTCCTTCCGGTAATGGGTCATCCAGGCTGAGTACCATGACAGCGTCGCCCCGCACAATTTTGCGACCAACTTGCATACTGGCAATATTGACATTAAAACTACCCAGCAGGGAACCAATTTTCCCAATAATACCGGGCATGTCCCGGTGCAGGGTGAACAGCATGTGGTGACTCGGAGGCACGTTAACTGGGAACTCATCAATACTTGTGATATGGATTTCGCCCTCCACTAGTAAAGCTCCTGTCACGGAATGTTCGCCCAAAGAACCAATGGCTTGTAGGTGGAGCGAACCGCCCGAATAGTCGCGAACTGAGGCATCCCGCGTTTCGATCACGCGAATCCCGCGTTCTTTTGCCTCGATACTGGCATTGACATAGTTGACGCGTTCGCGCAGGGCTTGGGAAAGTAAGCCTTTGAGCGCGGCAACCACTAACGGTTGGCTATTATTCGTGGCTAACTCCCCTTGCAGTCGGACGTTCAACATCTCAATCCGTCCACCCGATAGCTGGCCGACCAAGTTGCCAAGAGTTTCTGCCAACTGCATGTAGGGCTTGAGTTCTTCGAGGACGTTAGGAGATAGACCTGGAATATTGACCGCAGAACGCGCGGGTAGACCTAACAAAACGTCACGAATTTGCTCGGCAACATCGATCGCGACATTCACCTGTGCCTCTGTGGTAGATGCTCCCAAGTGAGGGGTGAGAACCATTTCCTTACCAAGCGATCGCAAGGGCGAGTCTTCAGCTAGCGGTTCCGACTCAAAAACATCCAACGCTGCACCCGCAATTTGCCCTGCCTTCAGGGCTTCGTAGAGTGCCTGTTCGTCTATAATCCCGCCTCTGGCACAGTTGATAATGCGGGCCGTCGGCTTCATCTTCGCCAACGCGGAGGCATTAATCATGTGAGTTGTTTCCGGGGTTTTTGGCATGTGCAGCGTGATGTAATCGGCTTGCTGCAATAGCATATCCATTTCTACCAGGAGACAGCCCAGTTGTTCGGCCCGTTCCACAGAAATGAAGGGGTCATATGCCAGCAACTTCATCCCCATAGCCCGTGCCACTGTAGCCACATGGGAGCCAATTTTTCCTAGACCAACGATTCCTATAGTTTTCTTATAGACTTCTGCTCCAATAAAGCTTTTACGATCCCACTGTTTATTTTTCACCGACTGATTGGCATCGGGAATGTAGCGAGACAGCGATAGCATCATTGCCAAAGCATGTTCGGCGGCAGCGATTGTGTTTCCTTCGGGAGAGTTGACAACAACAATTCCTCGACGAGTCGCTGCTGGGACATCGACGTTATCAACACCAACACCAGCACGTCCAATGATTTTTAATTGCTTACCTGCCTCTATGATTTCTTGAGTAACGCGGGTACCAGAGCGAATCATCAGAGCATCATACTCTGGAATAATCGCAATCAGTTCCTCAGGGGATAGGTTAGTTTTGACATCAACCTGTGCAACTTGGGACAGAATGTCAATTCCAGCTTGGTCAATTGGGTCGGAGACGAGAACCTTAGACATTACCAGCAGAAGGGTCGAAATGAGTTACAACTATCGTACTTTGCCATTCAACGAGCAGCTATCAGGACATCCGGCTGGATATCTTTCTTAGGACTCTAGCGGAAAGCGAACCAAGATATATTACCGCTTTCTCGGCTCTATAAAATTAGGCGATGAGACAAAATCTTGGATTGAATCCTTGTAGTCGAAAAATACCTGCTGCTTACCATGGAAGGTATCACACACGACGAATGGGAAGATGCCCAAAGCAAACCGTTGGCTAGTCTCATCCTACAGTGTTGCTGTGCTAGCAAGCCTGCTGGCATTGCTACTCCGTTTCCTACTGGCACCACTTCTGAGGGAAAGCGCTCCCCTTTTAATCTTTATCATGCCAGTAGTGTTCAGTGCCTGGTATGGCGGATTGAAGCCAGGTCTCCTGGCGACTACTCTGAGTGCTCTAATCGGCAGCTATTTCTTTGTGGAACCGGCATTTAGCTTCAGTCTTGTTGGGGTGGGTAACGTCGTTCGGCTATGCATATTCCTGATGGAGGGAGTGCTAATCGGTGCATTGAGTGAGGCACTCAGGAGTGCGAATCAGCGAACTGATGCGATCGCATTATCCTTGCGAGACAGCCAAGAGCGTAAGCGAGCAGAGGAAGAATCACGCAAGCTCCTCAAAGACTTATCCGACATAAAATTTGCTCTGGATCGAGCGGCAATCCTAGCTGTCACTGATGCTCAAGGAACGATTACCGAGGTAAACGATAAATTTTGCCAACTCTCTAAATACTCCAGGGAAGAACTAATTGGGCAGAACCATCGCATTATTAATTCTGGCTACCATCCAAAAGTATTCTTTCAAGACCTTTGGTCAACCATTACCAAGGGGAAGATATGGCATGGAGAAATCAAGAATCGAGCCAAGGATGGAACTGATTACTGGGTCGATACGACGATCGTTCCGTTTCTAGATCGTGAAGGGAAACCCGTTCAGTATCTCGCCATTCGATTTGACATTACAGAGCGTAAGTATACAGAAGAGGCATTAGCACGAGAAAAAGCGATTAGCGACCTCGAACGCAAACGCTTGAGTACTGTCCTAGAATTACTCCCAGTCGGTGTCTTCATCTCTGATGGTAAAGGAGAAATTCTGCAAAAGAATTCGATGGCTGGTCGCATCTGGGGTGAAGATGCACCATTGCTCAAGGAGATGGCTGATTACCGACAGTATCAAGGCTGGTGGGCTGATACTGGCAAACCCATTGCTTCCCAGGAGTGGACTTTAGCTCGCGCCCTTACCCAAGGCGAAAGCTTCATTGAAGAAGAAATTGAAATCGAAGCATTTGATGGGAGTCGAAAAACAATTCTCAATTCCGCTGTTCCAATTTGGGCTGAAACGGGGACTATTGCCAGTGGAGTTGCCGTGAATGTGGATATTACTCATCGCAAGCAAGTTGAGGAAGCGTTACGCCGTTTGGCACAACGCCTGGAAGCCTTACATGAAATCGATCGCGCTATTTTGAGGGCAGAGTCCTCAACAGAGCTGGCAACAGCTGCAATTTCGCGCTTGCATGACGTAGTACCTTTTGAGCAAGCTGCGATCGCTTTGTTCAACTTTGAAACCAACCAAGCGGAGCTATTGGCAGGGGGATTAGATGGAAAGCTTGCAGGTTCAACCGTGCCACTATCTGACCTGATACCCCTTGAAGCCTCGTTACAACAAGAACGAATTCACTATGTTGAAGACCTTGCTACCCTCGATCGGCGATCGCCTGTCCTAGAATGCCAGTTAAGTGAAGGCAAGCGGAGTTTCCTTTCCGTTGCACTTCTGGTTGAAGGAGAACTCATTGGTGAACTTGACTTATTTGCCAGACAAGTTGCAGCGTTTACATTAGAACACCAAGAGATTGCCTCTGAAGTGGCAAACCAACTTGCTGTTGCCACTCAGCAAACTCGACTGCAAACTCAACTTCAGCGCCATGCTGCCGAACTAGAGCAACGGGTAGCTGAGCGCACGGCGGCACTTCAGGACGCAAATGAGTCGCTAGAGGTATTTGTCTATTCGATCTCTCATGATTTGCGTGCCCCTTTGCGAGGAATACAGGGGTTTGCCAAGGCGCTGCTAGAAGATTACGCGGATCGGTTGGATGCTGAGGGTCAAAAGTACGCCCACTACCTTGCCAACTCTGCTCAAGAGATGAGCAACTTAATTCAAGACCTGCTAGACTACAGCCGCCTCAGTCGTGCTGATATTACACTTCAGATTGTGAATCTAGACGCCCTAGTGACTAGAGTATTGATTCAACTGAACGCAGAAATTCAAGAGAAACACGCTCAGGTGCTAGTGGAGCAACCGCTTCCGGAAGCGATCGCTTATTGGGCAACTCTCGTACAAGTCATCGCGAATCTAGTCACAAACGCCATTAAATTCGTGCCTTCGGGCATACAGCCTCAGGTGCGGATATGGGCAGAGGAACGCGAGGAGGGATGCGAGGAGGCAGAACACTCACGACGTACCGATCGGGAGCAACAGGATTTCCCATCTAAAATCCAACATCCAACATCTAAAATACGTTTGTGGATCGAGGACAACGGGATCGGAATCGACCCCAAACACCAAGAACGGATTTTCCAAGTATTTGAGCGGTTACATGGAGCGGAAGTTTATCCAGGGACAGGTATTGGATTAGCGATCGCGCGCAAGGGAGTAGAGCGCATGGGGGGTCGAGTCGGTGTAGAGTCGCAACTCGGTCAGGGCAGTCGATTCTGGTTAGAACTTCAGCAAGCTCCCTTGATGAGCAGTGAGCAGTGACCATTTGGGTGCTGCTCGCTTACATCTTTGGTAAGAATCTCCCACCTAAGAAAGTTGGCTCTCTTTACGTCGGGGGTTATGGCAGTTTTCCACCGATGAAGTAGCAGTGTATAAAACCTTACAAAGATTGGAGCAGTTCCTTCGGTAGATAGGAGGCAAAGCACGATTGGGAAAGCTATCGTTAAATTTCCTCGTGTAATTGGGTCTACTAGAAACGCTAGATGCTCCGTCTCTTGCTCGTTGATGACAACCCGAACGATCGCCTTTTGATCGTCCGTGAATTAAGCCGCGAATTTCCCGACGCAGAGGTGGAGGAAATCATCAAACCAGAAGACCTCACCTTAGCATTAAGCGCAGGTCAGTTCGATCTGGTCATTACCGACTACCAACTCCGTTGGGACGATGGGTTGACAGTTTTGCGGGAAATTAAGTCTCGCTATCCCGACTGCCCAGTCATTATGTTCACCGATAGCGGCAGTCAAGAAGTTGCGGTTGAAGCCATGAAAGCTGGGCTAGACGACTATCTGATTAAGTCACCCAAGCACTATGCTCGCCTGCCCATTGTCGTTCGTTCAACGTTGCAACGAGCTGAGTCTCAACAGAGAGTCGCTCGTCTAGAGTTGCGGTTACAGACACTGTTGAATGATTTGAATGTTGGTGTTTTTCGTTCGACGCTAGATGGACGGCTATTAGAAGGGAACGTCGCGTTTCTGCGTTTAGTCGGTGTGAGTTCTTTGCAGGAAGCTCGAACCTTAGATTTACACCAACTGTTTTTATCCTCGCCAGCAGAACTTCAGTCCTTAAACCAGGAACGCAAAGTACACTTACATCGAGCTGATGGCAGTGCTATTTGGGTTTCCTTGAGTCAGAGTATTAACACGACTGAACCTGAGCCTGTGATTGAAGGACTGATAGAAGACATCACCGAACGCAAGATTGCTCAAGAAGCACTGCAACATGCTAAAGACGAACTAGAAATCCGAGTTGCAGAACGTACCCAAAGATTGCAGCAGATTAACGAACGATTGCTGGCAGAAATGCGAGAACACGAGCAAGCACAACAGAGCTTGCGAGAGAGCGAAGAACGCTATCGACAACTGGTAGATTTATCTCCTGATGCTATTTTTATCAACAATAGTGGGCAATTCGTCTTTGTCAACAGGGCGGCTGTCGAGCTTTTTGGTGCAACCAGCCCGTCCGAGCTGATTGGTAAACCGATAATAGACAGGGTACATCCAGACCATCGGGAAATTGTTAAAGCGCGAATGCGAAAGAACCTAGACCAGAAGCAACCAACCGGGTTGATGGAACAGAAGCTGTTGAGACTCGATGGAAGTGCAATCGATGCAGAAGTTGCGGCAGCGCCTTTCACATACCAACAACAAGCAGCCGTTCAAGTCGTTATTCGGGATATTAGCGATCGCAAAAAAGCCGAAGAAAATCTGCGTCAAGCGTTGGCAAAAGAAAGAAAACTCAGCGAACTCAAATCTAGAATTATTTCCACGATTTCTCATGAGTACCGAACTCCGCTGACAACCATACTCTCTTCCGCTGAATTGCTAGAACATTACAGCGAGAAATTGACCCAACAGCGGAAGTTACTGCATCTCCAGCGCATCCAGGCAAGTACCAAACATTTATCTGACTTAGTCAACGACGTGCTATTCATCGGTCAAGTTGAGGCGAACAGTCTAAAATTCAACCCAGAACTACTCGATTTAGAACAATTTTGTCAAGAACTGATCGAAACCATGAGGGACACGGCCCAAAATGGGACTACTATCAGATTTAACTGTCGAGGTGATTGTACCAACACCTATCTTGATGAAAAACTGTTGCGGCAAATCTTGACTAATTTGCTCACCAATGCTATCAAGTATTCACCTCATGGCAGCACAGTTCGCTTTGAGATCGAATGTAAAAAGGATATTGCTGTTTTAAGGATTCAGGATGAAGGGATTGGCATTCCCACAGAAGACCTTCCCGAACTCTTTGAGTCGTTCCATCGAGCGAGTAATGTCGGTACGATTCCTGGTACAGGTTTAGGCTTGGCTATTGTCAAAAAGTCGGTGGACTTGCATGGCGGTCAACTTGCTGTCGATAGTGTAGTGGGAGTAGGGACGACGTTTACTCTCACGCTTCCCTGTACTTGTCTAAGCTCCACGCCATGAAGAAGATGCGATCGCGGCGATCTATGCTGCTAATATCCGCGTATAAAAGATGAATTACTGACCCATGAACTACTTAATTGCCGTACTCAAAGACCGCATTGAGGCAGAAGAAGCCTACTCAGCCTTAGAGAAAGAAGGCTTACCAATGGATAAAGTCTCGATTCTGGGTAGAGGGTACAAAAGTGCTGATGAATTTGGGCTAATCGACCCCAACCTAGAAGCGCAAAAGCAGGTCAAGCAGCTAGCGTTCTGGACGATTCCGTTGGGATTTGTAGCGGGTTTTGCCTTTAACTTTCAGACAGGTCTAGAAATTGTTTCATGGGTCAATAGCCTGGGTAATCATATCATCGGTGGTCTATTCGGCGCGATCGCAGGTGCGATGGGCAGCTTTTTTGTCGGCGGCGGTGCTGGTTTAATCTTTGGCGGTGGTGACGCCTTACCGTACCGCAATCGGCTTAATGAAGGGAAGTATCTAATTGTCGTCAAAGGTTCCGAGATTTTAATGCGACAAGCCACCCGAATTCTTCGTCAATTTGAACCGGAGAATATTCAAGGCTACGTCGAGCCAGGAAGCGTTTAGCTCGCTTACTTCAAATGCAACTATTGCTAATTATTTGTGGATTGGCACTGCTCGTTCTGACAAGCATTGACGTGCTTTGGACAACAATCGCTGTCGGTCAGAGCGGTGGCCCAATCACCAATAGAATATGCCGTAAACTGTGGGAAGCGGCGTTACGTTGCCATCGCCGCTTTGCCTCTCACCATTTTCTCACTCTGGTTGGTTATGCCACCATCCTCATAACGACATTTACCTGGATTCTGCTCACCTTTATCGGTTGGGTATTAATTTTTTGCGCCAGTGGTGATTCGTTGGTTAGTTCTACTAGCGAACAACCGGCCGACTTTTGGGAGCGAGTTTACTTCGTGGGTTACACCTTAGTCACGCTAGGTTTGGGAGACTACAAACCCAAAGGTTCGATTTGGCAGATGGCAACTGTATTGGAAGCAGGGAATGGCTTTTTCATCGTCACCCTGGGCATTACCTATCTGATTGCTGTTGCTGCGGCTGTAACGCAGAAACGCCAACTGGCTCTCTATATCTCCTGCCTCGGTAGAACACCGGAAGAAATCCTGATTCAGGCTTGGAACGGCAACGATTTTGGAGGGCTGACACAGCACTTAACCACGCTCGCGCCACTGCTCACCTTACACGGACAAAGCCACCTTGCCTATCCTGTGATTCATTACTGTCACAGTGCTGAGCGGCAGACAACGGCTGAAATCTATATCGCGGTTCTTGACGAAGCTCTAACTCTTCTAGCCACAGGAGTTAAGCCCGAACATCGACCCGATGCAGCGACATTGAACATAACCCGCAGAGCGATGTCAAAATTTTTGGATACGCTCAAATCAGCGTTTATCAAGCCTGCGGCAGCTACACCACCAATTCCTCGGCTCGAACCACTGCGTGCTAATGGTATTCCAACAGTCAGCGATGAAGACTTTCAGATAGCAGTAGACGATATACAGAAACGACGGCAACTGCTTTTGGCTTTAGTAAAGAGTGATGGTTGGTCTTGGGAAGCAGTGGGAGCTGTAGGGAAATTTTTTCCCAGCTTGTGAATCTCTACGAGAGATGCGTGGACAGAAGTATGCAGGAGGGCGATATCATAAACTGTTCTCCAAAACTGATCCAATGCGACGATAGTAAGATCGAGGAGAGTGTTGTCTAGAAGCGATCGCGAATGCTGCCAAGGGAAGAGCTACTCAAGGGAGTCGAAAATCGAGA
Organism: Chroococcales cyanobacterium; assembly: GCA_036703075.1. GTDB lineage: Bacteria > Cyanobacteriota > Cyanobacteriia > Cyanobacteriales > Coleofasciculaceae > DATNPC01. Next base: position 5,477 of record DATNPT010000163.1, on the reverse strand, counting down.
CGATGTTGCCCGCGTGATTGACCAAGCAGAGCAGGCAATCAAGACGTGGGAAGTGATGTCATCCGATTTTCTCTCACCCCCCGTATTAGTGGAAATTCAGCAACAGTTTAGACGCTTGACCGAAGTGCAACTTTTGGCTTGGGGAGGTTATCCGCAGGCAGAACGTCAGCGTTTAGCTATAGCTCGTTCAGAACTGCCACTCGACCCGTCCCAAGTACAGGTTGCAGCTTTGGATATTGCCGGAAATTTTCTTTTTGACCCCGCTACACACCGGGATTTTCTCGGCGCAATCCTCGGAACGGGTTTGGTGCGAGAGAAAATTGGCGACATTATTGTCTTGGGAGAACGTGGCGCTCAGGCTATTGTCATTCCAGAGATGGTGGAGTTTCTGGAGACTCAACTGGTTCAGGTGCGCTCCGTACCCGTGAAAACCCGACGAATTGACTTCTCGGAACTCAAGATTCGAGAACCCAAGAAAAAAGAAATGACAACGGTAGAGGCATCAATGCGCCTAGATGCGATCGCTTCCGCAGGATTCGGCGTCTCTCGCAGCAAAATGACCGATCTAATTAGCGGCGGTGATGTCCGAGTCAACTGGAAAGACATCACACAAGCCAGCTATCTTGTCAAATCAGGAGACTTGATTGCCATTCGCGGCAAAGGGCGTTTGGAAGTTGGGGAAGTTGCCGTAACGAAAAAAGAACGTTACCGCGTCCAGTTGACCCGATTCATCTAACTCAACACTACTGTTCACTGGTCACTGTTTGAAGCTAATCGCCAATTAAACTCCCCCACAAAAGTGGTCCGACGACTCCCTCCGTGTTAGAGGACTTTTCTTTACTCGCCGTTTGATACTTAATTACTGCCGCTTTCGTCTTGGCCCCAAAAACTCCGTCTGCCGAACCCGGATCGAACCCCTTATTTTTCAATGCTTGCTGTAGCTTTTTCACGGGTTCGCCCTTGGAACCTTCCTTTAAAAACTCTCCGATTGTCCCAGGCCAAGGAAAGTCTATAGCTTGCCAAGTTTTTTGTCCCACTATCCCATCAGCGCTAAGTTTCTTAGACTGCTGAAACTTGATGACCATGGCTTTAGTTTTCGCACCAAAGGTGCCGTCTACTGAGCCTGGATCGAACTCGCCTTTGCCGCCTCGAAATTTCAAGATGTACTGTAAATCCGTAACTTCTAGCCCCTTGGAGCCTTCCTTGAGGATAGTAACGGTCATGGTATTCTCCCTGTTTCGATTGAGTGAGTCACTCTAACCAAGTCACGTTTGATAACTATAGATAACTATATCTCTCATAACATATTTAGGTTAGAGTGTGATTTCTTCGACAGAATTAATTGTTTTATAACAATCAAATACAGGAGATTATCTTTAGCTTTTTTTAAGTTTCTCTAATGTAAGGATTTAGGCTTATATAGCAGTTCCAATACAGTGGAGTTTGTAGGGACGATTCATGAATCGCCCCTACGATGTATTCTATGCAACCGAGAACCGCTATAAAATCTCGATTATATTTGAATATTCTATGAGTAAGGAAGTAACTTGTAGCGAGTACTTCATCCAACTGAGCCGCTATATCTACTCAGATAAGAATAATTGAGTTTTCTTCACTAGTGAAAATAGACGCACAACTCGCTATTACGGAACTGAACTCGAACTGTTCCAGCTAGAAGCAACTGTTTAGTAAAGCCGGATCGAACGAGGACTGCAAGAATTAAAAATATTTAAAAAGAACAAAGATTGCGATCGCAATCCCAGCACCGGCATAAAACACCCCACTAATTCCGCCAATGCCTAAAACAACTCCCATCAGCAGGGGGCCGATTATTCGTCCTAGGTTACAAAATGTCCCGTTTACCGAAATTACGGTAGCCAGATACTCCTTGGATGCTTGTGCCGCCACGAGTGATAAGGTGATAGGCGAACAAATTCCAAAACCAATTCCAAACATTACGGATGGGATTAAAAGTAACCAGAGATTGGAGGCAAATGGAACGCCCAATAGAGCTAAAGCATAGAAAACGAAGGATGCTTTAATTAAAGTTGTTTCTGGAAACCGTCTTGCCAGTCGTCCTACTTGCGAAGCTGCGATCGCACTTGCCACAGGTATGCTGGCAAGTATCAGTCCAATTTCCCAACTGGATGATTTGAAGGAATAGGCTATCAAAAGTGGTAAATAAGTTCTCAAGGCTCCGTAGAGGAGGATGAAGTGAGCGGTGCTGGCAATGAAAAGTGCGGCAAGTTGGCGATTGCTAAGGCTTTTCAAGGCATTGAGCAAATCCACCTTGAGAGGTTTTTCACCTGTCGGCTTAGGGTTTTTAAGTCCAAACCACACCAACAGTGCTACTGGGATAGCTGCCAAGGATAGCAAAAAGGGATAATACCAGCCCATAACTGCCAGTGCACCGCCAATAATTGAATAAATTGCTGTGCTGGCATTGATGATACTGGTGTTGTAACCGATCGCCGTTGTGCGTCTCGTTCCTGAATACAAATCGCTAATCAGGGCAATGGTAAGAGAATGCAAAGCGGCTCCACCAATTCCCTGAAGGAAAAGGAACCACAGCAAAAGGTTAAAGTCACGGGCAAAGACGCATGCTGTGCCAGCAATTCCAAACAATACCAGGGAAGGAACAAGAATTTTCTTTTTGCCAACGCGATCGGCAAGCACTCCCACGACTGGGCCTAATACAAGAGATGGAAGGGAGAATACTGAGATTAATAAACCAATCTTTTGTGGAGGTACGTGTAAGGCCTGAATAATTTTTGGAAAAGCCGGAGGGACGCTAGCAAATACGATAAAGGCGGTAATAGAAACTGTATAAATAATGAGAAGATTTTTGTCTTGATAGAGTGGCGTTTGGTTCTTTTGCTGATGCTCGGTGCTTAGCGATCGCATGAAGTTGCTCTCTTCAATCATGTTGACGCTCCATAGAGCTTAATACTCAATAACCGCTGTCCTCACTATTGCATCAAGCTCAAATTCGGTCAAAGGGCGTGCCCAAATTCCTGTCTCAACCATAGAATCTACCTGAGCTTTGATAGTTGCTCGGAGAAATTCTCTCTGACTTTGGCGAGTACCGGAAGGAATCAAGATGAGGAACGGAATGCTGCCAAAAGTAACTAAGCTCCTACCTTGGGGATAATAGTGCTTAGAGTTTTGATGCTCAGAAGAGTTTTGATGCATGATTATATATTATGTAAATCTTATTTAAGCCGCATAATTAAATTGATTTTATTGTTAATTTACTTATTAATAAATTTATCAATCTTACTCTGGGAGAGCATCATTGCTGCCGATAAAATAGAAAATTTAACTGCTATGTTCATTGCTCTCCATCCACACATTGAGCCACTCATTTGTGTCGCATGATGTACAATCATCTTCTACAATTAAGTACTTTTTCAGGTTTGGATGTTGTTCAATTAAAGGTTCAGCCTTTGACCTTTCTTCTAATCATTAAAAATGATTGATAACTGACTTACCGCCTGAGAATACCTGACTTGTTCTGACTTTTGATCGCTCTTCGACTGATTTGTACTGTGTATAATCCCTAATGTATCGTCGGACAAGCCATGTCAAGGTCGATCAAGGTTCGTCAAGAGTGCATTGAACAAGTCAAATTGGCAGTCAGGCGCAATGGCTTTCCCAGCCAAAGAGCTTTGGCTGAGGATGCCGGACTGTCTCTAGCTACAGTCAGCAACTTCCTTACCGGTAAACCTGTTGACCGTGCGACTTTTGTAGAACTGTGTCAGACGTTGGCACTGGACTGTGAAGAAATAGCAGAAGTGGATGTTTCCCTTCGCTCTTCAATAAAAGATGAAAAGACTCAGGGAACAATTGCCAACAAATGCCAAGACTGGGGAGAGGCACCTGATGTCTCGGTGTTTTACGATCGCACTGAAGAACTCACCACATTAAAGCAATGGATTGTGCATGACCGCTGTCGCCTAGTTGCACTGCTGGGGATGGGCGGGATTGGCAAAACGGTTCTTTCTGTTAAGTTGGCACAACTCGTGCAGCATGAGTTTGAGTATGCGATCTGGCGAAGTCTCCGCAATGCCCCACCGCTAGAAACGCTCCTAGGTGACATAGTCAGCTTTGTATCCGACTTTCAGGAAACGTCTGCCGAGATAAAACGGCTGATTCATTACCTGCGTGCTTCACGTTGCCTGCTGATTTTGGACAATCTAGAAGCGATTCTCAAGCCCGGTCATGCCGGACAATTCCGAAATGGTTATGAGGGATATGGCGAACTGCTTACACTCATTGGAGAAGTCGCCCATTCTGGTTGCTTAATCCTCACCAGTCGGGAAAAACCTGCGGATATTGCCGCCAGTGAGGGGGTAGAGCTAGCGGTGCGATCGCTACGCTTGAGTGGCTCAAATCAAGCCGCTCGTGCTTTGCTTGGTGCTAAAGGACTAACAGGGGATGAAACCCAAAAACAGCAGTTATGCGATCGCTACGGCAACAATCCCTTGGCAGTAAAAATTGTCGCTACCTCAATTCGAGACCTGTTTGATGGAGAGATTAAAGCCTTTTTGCAACAGGATACGCTCGTCTTCAACGGCATTCGGCGATTGCTAGACCAGCAGTTCGATCGCCTCTCCCCTCGCGAGAAAAGCATCATGTATTGGTTAGCGATTAATCGCGAAAGCACGGCAATTGCTGAACTGGAGTCAGACTTGGTGCCTGCGGTACCTCGGGGAAAATTATTGGAAGCCTTAGAAAGTTTGTGGGCGCGAACTCTAATTGAGAAGGCTGTACCTACGTGGCTGGAAAAGCAGTCGGCTTGCTACACGCAACAACCTGTAGTGATGGAGTACGTGACCGAATGCTTAATCGAGTTCTTTTATGAAGAAATTGCCACAGAAGAAATTAGATTATTGGTGAGTCATGCGCTGATTAAAGCTACAGCCAAGGACTATGTCCGAGAAAGTCAAATTCGCCTGATTTTAGAGCCGTTAGTCAATAAACTAAACCGGACATTTACATCCCAAAAAACTATTGAAGATCAACTGCAAAGGATTTTAGCCCAACTCCGAGAGGAATTTGTTGGTTCATTAGGATATGGAGCCGGAAATATTATTAACTTATTGAGCTACAGCAAAATTGATTTAGCCCCCTATGACTTTTCAAATTTGACCATCAAGCAAGCTGACTTGAGGCGAGTCAATTTGAGGAGTGTCAATTTCCAGAACGCTGAACTCAGTAAATCTGTGTTTGCCCAATCCTTAAGTAGCGTGGTGTCGGTAGCCTTTAGTCCCGATGGAACCTTGTTGGCGACGGGCGATATGGAGGGTCAGATTCGCTTATGGCAAGTGCAAACTGGCAAACAACTGTTTGCGTTTAAGGGGCATAGTGGTTGGGTACGCTCGATCGCTTGGAGTCCGGATGGTCGAACCCTAGCTAGTGGCAGTAATGACTCCGTGGTGAGGTTATGGAATGTCGCCGATGGTAGCTGCTTAAAA
>DATNPT010000143.1:0-30871 GCA_036703075.1 Chroococcales cyanobacterium | reverse complement strand
TTGAGTGAAACTGCTGTCGGCGCGTCAGTAGCGTGGATAGGATAGCAATCCCAATTGACCCCCCTAAGTTTCGCATCATGTTAAACAATCCGGACGCAGAGCCTGCTTGTTGCGGTTCGATATTTCCTGTCGCGATCGTTGTTAGCGGTACGATCATCAGGGGTTGTCCCAAAGCACGAACCAACTGCGACCAGCGCAGTTCCTCGATGCCAGTTTCATTGGTCATCGTGGAGTTCATAAAACAACTGACTGCAAACAGGCTGTACCCTACTGCTGCGAGGAAACGAGTATCGAAGCGCTGCATCAGTTTCGGCACTAAGGGAATAAGAAATAATTGCGGCAACCCAGACCACATAATTACCTCACCAATTTGCATGGCCGTGTAATCCTGAATTCTAGACAGATACAACGGCAAAATATAAACCGAACCGTACAACCCCAGACCCAGCGTCAAACCCGCAATACTGCCGATACCGAAGTTGCGACGAACTAACAAGCGCAAATTGATAAATGGTCGCTTCCGAGTTAACTCAATCCACAAGAAAGCCGATAGAAAGACAAAGGCAACAACGGCTAATCGGGTAATCTCCTCAGAACCAAACCAGTCTTTGCGGTTTCCTTCTTCTAAAACTACCTCCAACGAACCCAATCCAACCGCCATTGAGATAATTCCCCACCAGTCGCCCTGCTTCAACAAGTTCAGTTGCATCGGTTTGGCTGGAATCGCATAGGCAATCAGAGCAATCATCGCGATTCCGGGAATTACATTCAAGTAGAAGTTGTACTGCCAACCCAAGTTATCCGTTAACCATCCCCCTAAGGTTGGACCGATGGATGGCGCAAACGTGGCAGTAATTGAGAACAGCGCCATCCCAACCGGCTGTTTGGCGGGGGGTAAGGTTGTCAGCACGATGGTGAACGCCATTGGAATCAGGACACCCCCTGTAAAACCTTGCAGGGCGCGGAACACAATCATCATGGGTAGATTGACCGCCCAGGCACAGCATATGGAAAAGAAGATGAACAGAACCGTATTGACCAACAGATAGCGGCGGATGGAAAATACTTGTGACAGCCAGCCTGTTAGGGGAATAACTACTACTTCAGCGACTAAATAAGCAGTAGAAATCCAAGACCCTTCCTCCAGCGTTGCGCCCAGTGCTGCCTGAATCTCTGCCAGAGACGAGTTGGTAATCTGAATATCCAGAACCGCCATGAAGGCACCCAGCATGGCTCCCATCAGACCAATCCAAGTTTTGAGGGCAACGCGATCGGGCGGAGGATTTTGCATCGGCTTTTGGGTCGCAGCTGTATTAGCCATATTATTTTTTAAATGTAAGAAAATTACAATTTTTTGTAGAGCTTTTTTACACTCATCTTCTGGGTGCTGTGGCAATCTATTGGACTAGACAAGTCGTCGGCTTATAGTAATTTTGACTTTAGAAAGTTCAGAATTTTAAGATTAAGAATTATTAGAAATAATGCCCATTTCATGGTATATGGGTCGAACCAAACGCCTTAACCTAGGTAACTGTGTAGAAAAAGCCAAAGACCCTAAAATACAAATAATTCCACCAATTGTAATAGTATTAGGAGCACCAATCTTATTAGCTAAAGCACCGGCTGCTAAATTACCAAAAGGTAAAATTCCCAAAAAAGCCATCGTATACAAACTCATCAACCGTCCTCGTTTATCTTCGTCTACGATGGTCTGTAATATGGTATTACTCGATGCAATTTGGAGAATTGAGCCACAACCAATCACTAACATCATGAGTAAGGATAGCCAGAGAGTATTGGATTGAGAAAAAATAATCAGTCCAATTCCTAAAATGGCAGGAGAAAAGGCAATGATTTTCCCTAAACCCAGTACGGTTTGCCGAGAGCTGAGATAAATACCACCAATTAGCGCTCCTACTCCCGAAGCGGCTGTTAGAAACCCAAGAACTTCAGCTCCACCTTGAAAAACTTTGGTAGCAAAAATAGGAATTAATACGGTATATGGCATCCCTACAAAACTAAATAAAGCAATCAGTAGCAAAATTGCTCGAATGGGTGGGAATCCAAAGGCATAGATAAATCCTTCTTTCAACCGCTGCCAAATATTCTCATTAGCCTGAATTGTTATTTTTCTAGGCTTTAGTTTCATTGCTAACAAGCCAGCAATTACGGCAATATAACTCAGTCCATCAATGAGAAAACACGTAGCAGTTCCGACGCTGGCAATGATTACCCCTGCAATAGCAGGACCCACTAACCGTGCTCCATTGAATATCGAAGAATTGAGAGCGATCGCATTTCCTAAATCTTCTCTTCTCTCCACCAGTTCAGTAACAAAAGCTTGCCGAGCTGGTGAGTCAAACGCAGTAATCAAACCTTGGAAAATACTCAGCAGGATGATATGCCACACCGTAATAAGTCCAGTCATTGCCAAAAACGCTAGGGCTAAAGACTGAACCATCGACAGGATTTGAGTTATAATCAAAATCCGGTGGCGATTCCAGCGATCGACAACGATTCCACCAAAAGGAGTTAGGAAAAAGCTCGGAATCTGGCTAGAAAATCCAACGACACCGAGGAATAACGCTGAGTTGGTTAGATGATAAACTAACCAGATTGTTGCAATTTGCGTCATCCAGGTGCCTATCAGAGAAATGGCTTGTCCGATGAAGAAGAGGCGATAATTTCTCGACTCTAATGCCCGCAAAATCGGCTTCAAATTAGATACACCAAAATCCATCGCATCAACGCCTTATCGATTCACCTAAAAAATTGGATAGGTAGTCGTGCAGAAATAGATTTTATAGCTTCCTATTTCCTCGCCCTACTACTATTAGACTAATGAACCTTTGCCCATTAACTAACCACCCAAATTTTGGCAATTGCAGATTAAGTGCAGCGTCCATCTAAGGTGAGATTAAAATACCTTGTTACTGCTGAAATTTAGTGTTTGACAACACTAAGCCGATGGGTGAATTAAAGCCAGGTGGGGATTTCCTTTACTCATTGGGAATAACTCACTCTTGAGCAATCACCAATGACAGGCATTGCCTGTTATTTTGATTTACCCCACCTACTTATTGATGAGAAACGTCAATGCTGACAACAGCAGACATCCCTGGAGCAATCCGCGACTCATACCCCTTCATACTTTGCGGATCGAGGATAATTTTTACCGGGATGCGTTGCACGACTTTAGTGAAGTTCCCTGTTGCGTTATCGGGAGGAAGTAGGGCAAATTGAGAACCTGAAGCGGGTGAGATACTATCAACGCGACCTTTAAAGGGATGATTGGGAAAGGCATCCAGCTTAATTTCCACAGGTTCCCCTGGCTGAATCTCTTTCATCTGGGTTTCTTTGAAGTTGGCGCTCACCCAATTGTCATCTTCCACAATTGCCATCAGAGGGCTGCCCGTTTGTACTCGCTGTCCCACTTCTACGGTTTTGCGACCAATGCGTCCGCTACTCGGTGCGTAAATGTTGGTGTAAGACAGCTGAAGTTGGGCGTCTCGGAGTGATGCCTCGGCTTGTGCAATAGCGGATTGAGCGGCTTCGTATTGGGCGCGATTCACGTTAGTTTGTTGATTGCCAGCCGTAGCCTGTTGCAATCCACCCTTAGATGCCGCTAGTTTGGCTTGGGCGCTGGCAACACCTTCTTGCGCCTGAGCGAGTTGAGATTGAGCTTGGGCAACGCCTTGTTGCGCTTGAGCTACTTTAGCTTTAGCTTGTTGCACTCCCTGCTCGGCGCTTGTCCTCTGGGCAAGGGCAACATCATACGCTGCCTTGGCGGTTTCGAGCTGTTGGCGAGCGATCGCACCTTGCTGATACAAGGTAGAGTAACGGTTGTAATCCTTTTGTGTCCGTTCTAAGGTCGCATTTGCCTGCGCGACTTGAGCTTGAGCGGCTTGCACTCCAGCTTGAGCTTCATTAACGGCCGCTTGAGCAGTAGGAACCCCCGTTTGCGCTTCAGCAACAGCGGCGCGGGCTGTCGAGATAGCCGCAACGGCTGCCGTCACGTCTCCCTGCGCTTGAGCAGTTTTAGCTTGGGTTGTTTCTGAGGATAGAGAAATAGTTGCTTGTGCGGCATTGGCCTGACGTTGAGCTGCGGCCAGAGCGGCTTGTGCTTGCAGGACTTTCACCTGAAAGTCGCGAGGGTCAAGCTTAACTAGCAACTGTCCCTGTTTCACTTCCTGGTTATCATTCACCTCAATCTCGGAAACCGTGCCATTCACTCGGCTGCTGACTTGGTGAACGTGTCCGGCGACAAAAGCGTCGTCCGTCTCTTCGTGGGCAGAGGCGTATTGCCACCAGTGCAGACCAAAAGCACCCGCTGCAATCGCCGCAACACCTGCTGCGCCAAATATCACGGGTTTAGGAATTTTGCCCTTTTTCTTAGGCTGCTCCTCAACTGGCTTGTGTCCGTTGCTCCTAACGTCTGGAGATACTTCCTCAGGGGGAGCTGTTTGAACCTCCCCTCCGACAGGAATCGGGGCTTCTTTCAGCGGTCTTTCCTCTAAACTGACCGCTCCCCGTCCATTTCGACCGTTTAAGGAGCCATTGTTGGAGTATTCGTTGTTGTCCATCGTTGTTATCTCCTGATGTATGAACTTAGAGAGGTTTCAAAAGGGTTAGTATTTGGTACGGAATCATTTATTTCGAGTACGTACTATTTCTAGAGACGTAACCCTTTGGGTATGTAAATTAAGGTATATATCATTTAGTGTTCGTACTATTTATATTAACATAAGTAAAGCTTTAAAACCATTCGGTAGGTCGATCTGGAATTTCGACTAGATGGGTGTTTTAGGAAAGGTTAGCGATCGCGCGATCGACGAGTTGCGAAAGCGTTTCTCGTTCGTGTTGTGACATTCCTGCTAGCGCCCGATCGTGAATTGACTGAGCAATGGGAGGTAACACGTCTTTGAGTTGCTCACCGGCTTCGGTCAACCAAATCCGCCAAACTCGGCGGTCGTTGCGATCGCGCTCTCGGCGAATCAGTCCCCGCTCTTCCATCCGATCGAGTACTCCAGTTATAGTCCCTCCTACCTGTTGCAGTCTCTCCCCAAGGGTGCAGGTTGGTAAACCGTCTTCTTCCCACAAGCAGCACAGCACGAGCCAGTGAAAGGGAGTCAGCCCCAGTGGCTCTAGTCGATCCTGAAAGGCTCTACTAGTGAGCTGAGAGAGCAACTTAATCCGATAGCCCAGGCTGTAGGGAGCCATGACCTCATCCCACGTTGTCGATTGTTTGCGGTTTATAGAGGCAGAGAGCATAGCACTAAATTTATTTTGTGTACGTAATTTTAATATAGCATCCTTTTTAAGCCTTCGGCAATCAAACAGGCAGAATGCATTAAAATTTACAGAATGTCTAACTTACTTCTGTTCTGGCATCGCCGCGATTTAAGAATTTCTGACAACGTGGGACTGGCTGCTGCCCGCAAATTGAGTCAGAAGGTCGTCGGAGTCTTCTGCTTAGACCCGAATATCCTAGAGCGAGATGACATAGCACCGGCAAGAGTGACCTACATGATTGGCTCCTTAGAGGAGTTGCGAGAGTGTTACAAGCAATCGGGTAGCCAGCTATTGATTCTCCACGAGGAACCCCGTAAAGCGATCCCAGCGCTGGCGGATGCCCTCAACGCAAAAGCCGTCTTTTGGAATTGGGATGTCGAACCGTACTCCCAAGACCGCGATCGCATTGTTGCTGAGGCTCTGAAAGAAAAAGGGATTGAAGTTCGCAACCATTGGGATCAACTGCTACACGCACCGGAAGAAATTCGCACAAATTCCGGGAAACCCTACACGGTTTACACCCCCTTTTGGAAAAATTGGAAAGACAAGCCGAAAGTCGAACCCGTAGACTCTCTCTCAACGATTGAGGGACTGACTGAAGCAGAACGCTTAACGGCACAGAAAGCCGGTGCAATTGACTTACCGACGCCTAAGGATTTGGGCTACGTCTGGGACAATGAGTTACTGCTGGCACCGGGAGAGAAGGCAGCGCAAGAGGCATTGGCAGAATTTTGCGATCGCGCGATCGGAGAGTACCAGGAACAGCGTAACTTTCCTGGCACCGATGGTACGTCTAAGCTGAGTGCAGCGCTCAAATTTGGAGCCATTGGTATCCGTACTGTTTGGAACGCCGCATCGAGAGCCTATAGCGATAGTCGCGGTGATGAAACTCGCGACAGCGTTCAAACCTGGCAACAGGAACTCGCTTGGCGGGAGTTCTACCAGCACGCCATGTATTTCTTTCCCAAATTGGCAGAAGGTGCATATCGCCAGGAATTTAAAGATTTCCCTTGGGACGATGATGAAAACCGATTTCAAGCGTGGTGTGAAGGGAAAACAGGCTACCCGATTGTCGATGCCGCAATGCGTCAGCTCAACGAAACGGGATGGATGCACAATCGTTGCCGCATGATTGTTGCCAGTTTCCTTACGAAAGACTTGCTGATTAACTGGCAGCGAGGAGAAAAATACTTTCTGCAAAAACTATATGACGGCGACCTTTCGGCAAATAACGGGGGTTGGCAGTGGAGTGCCTCCAGCGGGATGGACCCCAAACCTTTGAGGATTTTTAATCCTGCTAGTCAAGCACAAAAATATGACCCGGACGGTGAATACATAAGAACGTGGCTACCAGAACTGAGGTCTCTCGATACAGAATACTTAGTCACTGGGAAGATTCCAGCACTTGAGCGCTTTGGGTCTGGCTATCCCGAACCGATTGTCGATCATAAAAAACAACAGCAGACGTTTAAAGCACGCTATCAGCAGCAAAAGGCTGTGGGGAGCTAAGTAGAATGATACTGGCTTAAGAACTCTGAATCTATCTGTACAAGCTCTCTTACCTTCTGCCTCCTTGCACTGAGTGCAAGAAGGCAGAAGCGCAATGCGCCAATGCGATCGCTCTTTTTGTTTTCACCCAAGCGAGTCAAAAGTATAATAGCCATCTGCTAAGGGCATGGCATAATGTAGAACATTTGCTTGACTCAAAAGCGAAACACTTTTGGGTTAGGTATTGTAGCGGGAGAATTTTTCAAGAAAAATCACTCGGCTACAGACCGGCGCTACCTGCCTGAAAACGGCAGATCTACCCTGTGTAATTTGGCAGTGTTTATCGAAAAGTTCTATTCTTCTGGAGCTCGAGGCTAACGTGAAGGTTTTGGTAGTAGGCAATGGGGGACGCGAACATGCCCTTGCGTGGAAGCTGCTGCAATGTCAGCGCATTCGGCAGGTGATATGTGTCCCTGGTAATGGTGGCACAGCGACGCTGGAGCGTTGCCAGAATCTTCCCCTAAGAGTTGATGATTTTGAAGGAATTTCCCGGTTTGTTCTGGTTCAAAATATTTCCTTGATCGTTGTTGGTCCAGAATTACCACTTTCTTTAGGAATTACAGATTATTTGCGAGCCCAACATCCAAATCTGATGGTTTTTGGTCCGACACAAGAAGGAGCCAAGATTGAATCGAGTAAGTACTGGGCAAAAGCGTTAATGCAGTCGGCTGGAATTCCAACCGCTCAGTATGGTGTTTTTACAGATATGCAGGGTGCGATCGATTATGTGATGACTCAGGGCGCACCCATTGTCGTTAAAGCCGATGGTTTGGCGGCAGGTAAGGGGGTAACGGTTGCCGCTACGGTTGAGGAGGCTAAAGCGGCTGTTGAGTCACTTTTCACCAGCGGATTTGACACGGTGGTGATCGAAGAGTTTCTCACCGGCCAAGAAGTCTCAATTTTGGCTCTAACGGATGGCTTGACGATCCGACCTTTACTACCGGCTCAAGATCACAAGCGGATTGGGGAGGGGGATACCGGAGAAAATACGGGGGGTATGGGGGCTTATGCTCCAGCACCACTGGCGACACCAGCTTTGATGGAGCGAGTTGAGAAAGAAATTCTTCAGCCAACCGTGGACGCCCTGCGAGAACGAGGGATCGACTACCGAGGTGTCCTCTACGCGGGATTGATAATTACGCCGAACGGCGACCCGATAGTGCTGGAATTTAATTGTCGCTTTGGCGACCCGGAGACACAAGCGATTCTCCCTTTGTTAGAAACACCATTAGACGATGTATTGGTGGCCTGTTGCCAACAGCAACTCGAGCAACTCCCACCGCTGAGCTGGAAATCTGGAGCGGCAGCTTGCGTGATTGCCGCCGCTGGAGGGTATCCTGGTGCCTACCAAAAGGGTCAGGTCATTACGGGCATCAAGCAAGCTGAGGAACTGGGAGCAACGGTCTTCTGTGCTGGGACAATGCTCAAACAGCAACAACTTGTAACTGATGGGGGTCGGGTGCTAGGTGTGACCGCAACGGGTGGAACATTCAATGAAGCTCTCGCGACGACCTATGCGGCGATCAACTGCATTCAATTTGAGGGAATATACTACCGTAAAGATATTGGTTATCGGGTCGTTGCCCCTGGCTCCTCAACCTAGTTGCTAAGGAGTGAGGGAAAAAGCGATCGGAAGCCTATTTCTATTCAAGCGTCTACATCTTTTAGAATACTGGTGTAGTTGTATCCTGTTGATGACATTAAACCGACCTTGTTGGCTTTGCTAAAGACCCTTCGAGAAATTATTGCGCGTTGGTGGTCGGAGTTTACGCTCCAGACTAGACTATTGGCGGCAGCTACACTGGCTGTCTCCTTGATCATGAGTGGCTTGACCTTCTGGGCGGTGAACACAATTCAACAGGATGCTAGAGCGAACGACACTCGCTTCGGTCGCGACCTCGGTCTGTTGCTAGCAGCCAATGTGGCTCCTCAAATTGCGGAAAACAACTTAACCGAGGTTGCTCGCTTTTCCCACCGCTTTTACAGCACGACTTCTAGCGTGCGCTACATGATCTACGCGGACGAGGATGGCAAGATTTTCTTTGGCATTCCTTTCTCTCAATCCGAAGTGCAGAACTCGCTAACGATTCAGCGTCGAATTGAATTGCCAGAAAATTACGCCAGTAGCAGCGAGCAGATCCCACTGGTGCGGCAGCACCTGACACCGGACGGGGAAGTCACGGATGTCTTTGTTCCTCTAATGCATGAAGGTCAGTACCTAGGCGTCTTGGCCATTGGCATTAACCCGAATCCTACAGTTTTTGCTTCCTCCAACTTGACGCGGAATGTAACCATTTCTGTATTTATCTCAATCTGGGTAATGGTCATTTTAGGAGCGGTGTTCAACGCTCTGATGATTACCAGACCGATTAAGGAACTGCTCAAGGGGGTCAAAAATATTGCCGCTGGTAATTTTAAGCAGCGAATCGATCTCCCTTTAGGGGGGGAACTCGGCGAACTAATTTTCAGCTTCAATGATATGGCAGAGCGCCTCGAACGCTATGAGGAGCAGAATATTGAAGAACTGACGTCAGAGAAAGCCAAGTTAGAAACGCTAGTGTCTACGATTGCTGACGGGGCGGTGTTGCTCGATACCAATTTTCAGGTCATTTTGGTCAACCCAACCGCACGGCGCATTTTCGCTTGGGAGGGGAACGACATTGTGGGAGAAAATGTGCTGCACCACCTGCCCTCAGCGGTTACGGCGGAACTAACCCGACCTCTGTATCGAATGGCGGCTGGAGAGACATCGAGCACTCGCAACAGTGAGGGACTGCTGCGAAACGCCGATCGCGAAGGTGAAGAATTCCGGATTAATCTCGGTCAACCAACAGCTCGCACGGTTCGCATTCTCCTGACTCAAGTGTTCGATCTGTATCGCGAGAGCATCAAGGGAATTGCCATGACCGTACAGGATATTACCCGCGAGGTCGAACTAAACGAAGCGAAAAGCCAGTTCATCAGTAATGTATCTCACGAACTGAGGACACCCTTATTTAATATCAAATCCTTTATCGAAACGCTCCACGAATACGGTGAAGACCTCAGTGAAGGCGAACGACAAGAGTTTCTCGAAACCGCTAATCGCGAAACTGACCGTTTAACCCGTCTAGTCAACGATGTTCTGGATTTATCCCGACTGGAAACATCGTGTCGTATTTACCACTTTGAGCCGGTGGATATCGCGCTGCCTGTAGAGCAGACGCTACGAACCTATCAACTCAATGCCCGTGATAAAGGCATTGAAATGGTTGCAGAGATAGAGCCGAACTTACCGCCTGTCTTGGGTCATTACGATCTATTGCTCCAAGTCTTTGATAACTTGGTAGGCAACGCTTTGAAATTCACGGAACCCGGTGGACGAATGGCGTTTCGGGCTTATCTGCTAGAGTCCGAGTTTAGTCATAACGAGACTCGCCAAGTGCGAATCGAAATCTCTGACACCGGCATCGGGATCGATCTCGAAGACCAAGAAGCCATTTTTGAACGGTTTTTCCGGGTCGAAAACCGAGTTCATACCCTCGAAGGTACGGGATTAGGCCTTTCAATTGTCAGAAATATTGTCGAGAAGCATCACAGCCGAGTCTACTTAGTCAGCGAAGTTGGGATTGGGACAACGTTCTGGTTTGACTTGGATGTGTTTGAGGAAAAAACAGCCATCGAGTCATTACCGCCAAAAGACACAACGCTCTCCCAAGAATCTGACTCGACGGCTGCGAGCCTGACATGATTTCATCGAGAGGCGGCCAGCCAAGCCAGCAGCAAACTCGCGGCGAGCATTACCCCTAACCCGATTAACCCAGGGTGGCGTTGATACCAAACGCTGATTGTTTGAAGGACGTTGCGGCGAGGGGCATAGGTTGGCTTGGATTCTAGAGGCTGCTGATTAATGTCATTGTAGAGAGTACACTCCTGAGCATGCGGACGTTGCGGAAAGGTACAGCTATCATCCGCATGGTAAGTACAAGTTTCGCAAAGAGAGGCGTCTCCGATCGCTCGGTGCAAGGTAATACCCGGATGGCCGTAAGCTTTGAGCACCATACCGCAATGGGGACAAGTTATGGCCTTGCTACTGATGGATTGATGACAACGGGGACAATTGGACATCAGTAATCGTTGTTGAGCGTAAGAAGCGTCTTTGAAGATATCTTGGGGTTTTAACAGTGTTCAGTGACCAGTTTTTACTAGGAAGAAGACCCCCACTTGTTGCATGGTAGCTAACACGCGAAGGACTTGCATCCCCCGAATAGTACCTTGGTCACGGGTCACTGTTAAGTTGTAGGGAATTTGCGGACTTGATAGGATTTCTCCTCCAGAAACTGATACTCGCCGCCAAACGCCTGGTTGAACTGCTGTTCTGTTGCGGCAAGCTTCTCTCCTGGAATTGCCCCCCACAGTTCGCGGCTTTCCCAACGAATAATCAAGACAAGCTCTGTGGATACCTCTGGATTAATCCAAACTTCCTTGCTCAAGAAACCAGGATAGCTAGCCAGCATTGGTGTCCAGATTTCGGTATCTTTTTCAATGAATTTGTCCCGCAGTTCGGGAGAGACGTTCACCTTGAGCCACTCAATTACCATAAGATGCGATCGCACAATCAGCGTTAGTAAACAACGGAACTTAAGAGAGGGTTATGGTGACCGTACTATCGCCACCTAGACCCCCCGTTAAGATAGAACTGTAGGCTGGTAGTATATCTAGTTTCCACCCTATTGGACACCATCTACATCCAGCCGTCCAATTCAGCGCCTAGTGGACAGGAAAAAAGCATGGATAATAATAATTGGCTCAAACAATTATTGATGGTTGGGGTTGGCACAACCTCAGTAGTTGCAGAGAAAATTCGAGAGGTGAGTGACGAATGGGTAAAAGAAGGAAAAATTAACCCCGAGCAAGCCAAGGGGTTTGTCGATGATATGATGCAGCAGCTCAAGTCAGAGCAAGGTAACTTCGAGGCGAACATGGAGCGGCAGATGCGCCATATGTTGCAAGATTTGGGTGTGCCTCGTCAATCAGAAGTCGATGAATTGCGAGGCCGCATCGATCGTTTGGAACGTCAAGTGCGCGACCTGGAAAACAAGCTCTGGAAATAAGAAAAGTTTAAGGGAGAGAAGAGATTTTGAGAGAAATTTTAATCAGCTTAGGGGTGGTCTTGGCTTGTGGACTACTGTTGGTTGTGTCTCAATTAAGTTCTGGGAAAGCCAGTGCTGACGAATTGACTCACGTTCAACCGGCAGCGATCGAACAGACAATCAATGCTAACCCATCTGTTAAGGATACAAATCTTATTGTTATGAGTGCTGAAAAAGAAAGCGGACAAAGCGCTGATGCCAACGTGGTGACGACTCCCTCTGGTCTGAAGTACGTTGAGATTAAAGCGGGAGACGGAGCAACGCCCCAAAAGGGTCAGACGGTTGTAGTTCACTACACCGGAACGTTAGAGGATGGGACTAAGTTTGACAGTTCTCGCGATCGCAATCGTCCCTTTTCATTCAAACTGGGCGTCGGACAGGTGATCCAAGGCTGGGATGAAGGCATTGCTTCAATGAAAGTTGGTGGACGCCGACAGCTCATTATTCCCGCCGAGTTAGGCTATGGTTCGCGTGGTGCAGGTGGAGTGATTCCGCCCAATGCTACGTTGATTTTTGATGTTGAACTGCTCAAAGTTAGCTAAAACAATCTGACCTTTCCCAGTCCGGTAGAATCCTCACCGATTGGGAAGGGCAAGATTCCGGAAACGAGTAAATTGCGGGTCAAACAATAGCTTGACTACGCCCGTTGGTCCATTGCGGTGTTTGGTAATAATGATTTCCGCAATACCGCGATCGGGTGTATTTTCGTTATAGTACTCGTCGCGGTACAACATGATAATTAAATCCGAGTCCTGCTCGATCGATCCCGATTCTCTTAAATCCGACATCATAGGACGCTTATTAGTGCGAGCTTCAACCCCTCGACTCAGCTGAGATAGAGCAATCACGGGGACGCCGAGTTCGCGGGCTAATCCTTTCAAACCTCGGGTAATTCGAGACAGTTCTTGCACTCGGTTTTCGCTACCACTGCCTTCCATCAATTGCAAGTAATCGATTAAAACTAATCCCAACTTGCCACTTTGTTCGGCTTGAAGACGCCGCACTTGCGATCGCATTTGCATGACCGATTGGTTAGCGGTATCGTCTATATAAATCGGTAACTCCGATAAGGCTCCCAACGCATAGCTCAACTTCTCCCACTGATTCGCCGCTATCCGCCCGGTTCGTAGGTAATTGCTTTCAATTTCCGCTTCGCTGGCTAAGAGTCGCTGCACCAACTGCTCCTTAGACATTTCCAAGCTAAAAACCGCCACAGGCAATTTGTCTGCGATATTGCGAGCGATCGCTAAAGCGAAGCTGGTTTTCCCCATTGACGGCCTCCCAGCAATGACAATCAGGTCAGAAGGCTGAAAACCGCCAGTCATCGCATCTAAGTCATAGAACTCAGTTGGGATTCCAGGTAAAGCAACATCCTGATTTCGGGTTTCTATTTCTTGGAAAGCCTGAATGAGCGTGTCAGAAATCGGAGTTAGACCTTGTTGAGGGCGCTTTTGAGTAAGACCAAAAATTTTCTGCTCTGATTGGTCGAGAACGGTTTCTAGCTCCGTCGCTGTCTCATAACCTAGCTGAACAATCTCATTCCCTGCCTGGATAAGCTGACGGCGCAGGTACTTGTCCATGACCAATGCGGCATATCGGTCAACATTCACCGCTGATACCGTGCGCTCGACCAGTTGTGCTAACTTGCTGGTACCTCCCACGTCCTCTAACAACTCGTGGTCATACAGCCATGTCGTAACGCTCATCAAATCCGTTGGCTTCCCTTGAGTGTGAAGTGCTAAGGCAGCTTTGTAGATGTTTTTGTGAGCATTGATGTAAAAGGCTTCCGGACGAAGCAAGTCAGCCACCCGACCCATGGCTTCAGGGTCTAGCAAAATGCCTCCGAGAATTGACTCCTCGGCATCAACGTTTTGAGGGGGTAGTGAGTTGCTAAATGAGGAAAAATTGAGTTCTTGAGTCATGACCGAAGGCAATGCCAGGAGATAAAACCAGCTTAATCAATTAGAGGGTTGAGTGACCGCAATGCGATTACCACTCAACCCCCTCATGACCAGACAAAACGGCCAACCCTAATTGACGCAGCTATTGGGCTTTCTATTTGGGCGTAACCTGAATTTCTACAGTCGCCGTGACTTCTGGATGCAGTTTGATTTCTGCATTGTAGAAACCGAGCTTGCTGATATCGGGTAGGGTAATTCCCCGTCTATCGACTTCTTTACCCGTGGCCTCTTGAATGGCTTCCGCAACGTCCGCAGCCGTAACGGTACCAAAGATTGCCTCATTTTCACCCAGTTGCTTGCGAATGGTGAAGCGACCAACGGTTTCCAGGGCAGTCTTTTGGGTTTCAGCTTGTTGCTTTTCTTCTAGCAATCGCTGCCGCTCTTGCTCTCTACGCCGCTCGACTTGCTTGAGAATGCCAGGGGTAGCTACAATCCCAATCTTTTTAGGAATGAGATAATTGCGAGCATAACCGGGAGCGACATCAACTAAATCGCCTGTTTTTCCCAGCTTACTCACATCTTGATTTAAAACTAATTGCACGCGTTTCGCCATAGTCTTTCTTTGGGTACGGACTTTAGAGAGGTAATGAAACTTCAGAACACTCCATACTACGAAAATTTGTGGAGCGATCGCAACTGGTCGAATTCCAGTTGCTCGTTAGTTATTCATTTTGTCGGAAAGCGATCGCAGATTTTAACTCAAAAGCGATCTTTCATGCCGCGCAATCGCGCAAAGGTTTGTACGGGTTCCTTTGCCTTAACAGCACCTTGTAACGCTGGGACATCCCAGCGCAAAAACGGATTGGTTCGCTTTTCGATGCCTAGTACAGATGGAATTGTTGCTTCTAAACGCTGACGGGCGGCTTTAACTTGCGCCAATCGAGTTTGTAACTCTGAATTTTCGGCATCGACACTCAACGCAAATTGCAGATTTTTCTGGGTATACTCGTGAGCGCACCATACCCGCGTGTTGTCCGGTAAAGCCCGCAACTTACTCAGAGAATCTACCATCTGCGTCGGTGTACCTTCAAACAGCCTGCCACAGCCGCCTGCGAATAAGGTATCGCCACAAAACAATTCGCCGGGTTCGCCCTCCTGGTGGGGAGGAAAATAGTAAGCGATATGTCCGCTAGTATGTCCGGGAACGAACAAAACGTCCCCGACTCTACCCGCAAAATCAATTTTATCGCCCTCATCGCAAAATACCTGTTGCCCAGGAATTCTTCCGCGATCGTGTACTCCCCCATACACGCGAGCGTGGGGAAAGTGCTGTATTAACTCCCGATTACCACCGACATGATCCATATGGTGGTGGGTATTGAAAATCGCCACCAATTCAGCACCCAGTTCTTGTAGACACCTTAGCACAGGTTTTGCCTCTGCTGGATCGACAACAGCAGCAACGTTGTGCTGAGGGTCGTGCAGCAAAAAGATATAGTTGTCAGAAAGTGCTGGCAGCAGGCTAACCTGCATCTGAATATTTCCTCCCGATTGGATACATTTCGACCTGGATAAGCGAGCTGACTGAACGCTAGATACTATTGATAGAGATAGCGCGATCGATTTAGCATCACCTCATTTCTAACGATAGCTCTACTGATGGGTAAAATTGCGAACCCGACATACCTGTACCAAACTGACTTTTAAAACAGGTCAGTAGTGAAGACCCACTCCATAATAGAAGAAGACGATGGCAGGAACCTTTCAAAGTCAATCCAATCAAACGACCAAGCAACAGGTAGAACGAGTTCTGACAAGCGGTCAAATCAGCCGGAGAGAGCATCTACAGTTAGTTTCTACTATTCTTTCTGATTACAAAGTGACTGATGAGGAACGCAGTCAAATTAATCGTGTCTTTGATGAACTCCAACTGGGGCGTCTGAGACTGGTTGACTAGCGAAGCCCTGACTCTGAGTTGAATCCCGTCTGAGCGATCGGGTTTGATGCCTCGATCCAAGTTATTCTGAATTTTCGAGTTAGTGATTGATGCCGAGCAATTCGACAATTTTTTAGGTAAGACTGTTTGTAAGTCGGTTAAATATTAAGCGGGATGTGGGTATTTAATGTCTTAATTATTAGATTTTTTTCAATTTATTAGGGATTGATAAACCACAGAGGTTGCAGAGATAAATAATTTAGAAAAAGTAAAATTTTGAAATGGCTCCTCTTGTCTCGATTATTGTTAATTGTTTTAATGACGAGCGTTACCTGGAACGTTCAGTTCAAAGTGTCCTTGCACAAACATTTTCAGACCTTGAATGTATTATCGTCGATGATGGCTCGACGGATAACACTCGTCTGGTTGCCGAACAGCTAGCGAGCAGCGATCCAAGGATTAGGTATTGCTATAAAGAAAATGGGGGACTGGCTTCAGCTCGAAACTTTGGAGTTGAACAGGCTAAGGGGGAGTGGATTGGGTGCCTTGATGCAGATGATTGGATTCACGAAGATAAAATTAGATTTCAGTTAGAACATTTAAAAGAGTTTGAAGAGAAAGATGTTATCTTCTATTGCGATTATGAACGAGTTTTCATAGATCGAGATGAAACAATTGTTGAAAGGCAGCCTAATCGTATTGGAGCCTTGACAACTGACCAATTAATCAAACGCTTACTAATTCCTGATTTCCTCGCTAATTCACCTCATCCAGCCCTTCAACAATGTCTGCTTATGAAAAAGAGTATTTTTAAAAGGAAGCGGTTTAAAGAAAATCTTGGTGCAATGGTAGATAGATATTTTGCCCTGGAGGTTTTAGTCGCAGGGGTTAATTTTATTTATACGCCAATAATTGGAGCGTTTTATACTAAGCATCAGTCCAACATGACCAATAGTTGGGATACCTTAAGTAGTTCTTATACAGAGTTTTATGAGTCGATTTTCAGAGAGTATTATGGGCTGTATCATCTTTGCGATCGCAGCTTGGCTTTTCTGATCAATGAAGCACTTTTAGAAAAAGATAAAGATAATTTTGAACGCTTAGCTACAATAGCACGATTTCCAGTTTATTTACTGGATGGAAAAATTAAAATAAATAATTTTACAAGTTTAAAAATCGCTTATTGGCTGAGAACAGTGCTGCCAAACTTTTTATGGCATGAGAGGTATCGAGGACCGCGTTCTCGTAAACTTATCGCTCTTTTCCGCCGCTCTAGTGCTAGTGGAGTATAAAGACTTTGAAAGTTTCATTAGTAGTTAGCGATTTATCCGGTGGTGGAGCAGTTCGGGCTTTTTTGCTAGGTCAAGTTCTGAACAAGCTAGGGTATGAACTCGAAATTGTTGGCTTCCTATTTGGTCGAGATTTATATGCGATTCCGCCCGATCGCATGCCATTGGTTTCGGTAGCTGGCAAGAATTACCCAAAATTTTTCAAATCTGCTCGAATAGCCCTTAAAAAAATAGATGGAGATATTATCTATGCAGTCAAGCCAAAGCCCACCAGCTTTGGCTTGTCTTTAATTAAAAAACTCCAAACTCAGCGTCCTGTCCTTTTAGATATGGATGACTGGGAACTGAGCTGGTATGGTGGAACTCAAGGGCAGTACCATCCTAGCCTCAAACAGTTGGGGAGAGATATTTTCAAAACAGATGGTGCTTTAAGATATCCGGATCATCCCCTTTATCTCCGGTGGACGGAAAGCTTAGTCTCTCAGGCGGATGCTCTCACAATCGATACTCAATTTCTTAAAGATCGCTTTGGTGGCGTCTACTTGCCGAATGGCAAAGATACCTCACTCTTTGACCCCGATCGCTACGAGCCTGAAGTCAGTCGTGCTAGTTATGGTCTTTCTGGCTATCGGATTTTAATGTTTCCGGGAGCGCCACGACCTCATAAAGGCGTTGAAGATGTGTTAATGGCGCTAGACGAACTCAACGAACCTGATTTAAAGCTGGTGATTGTTGGCGGGAGTCCCTATGATGACTATGACGAGCGGCTGATCGAGCGATGGGGACGTTGGATTATTAAGCTGCCAAGGACTCCCGTGGAAAAGATGCCGGAAGTTTTAGCGGCAGCTCACGTTATTGTCGTTCCACAGCGAGATACACCGACCGCTAGAGCGCAGTTTCCTCTCAAACTAACAGACGGGATGGCAATGGCAAAGCCAGTTTTGTCTACCCGCGTAGGCGACATTCCAGAAATTTTAGGCGATACTGGTTACTTGGTTGAACCCAACTCTCCCCAACAACTTGCTCAAAAAATTCAATGGATATTCAATAACTTAGATGCCGCTAATGTCCAGGGAACTAGAGCGAGAGAACGATGTGTCGATCGCTATAGTGTTGATAAAATGGCGGCGATTCTTTCTACTGTTTTTGCTACTCTTCGCTAAATCTATAACTTTTAAGCTTTGGCACTGTATTTCCTACCAGGCTCTACTGCATGTCTCCTAATCAGTTACTTCTGAGCTTCGCTTTACGCTATCCCCGTTTAATTATTTGTACGATTATTCTCGGTTTTTCCACAGCTCTTTTTAATGGCGTGAGTACAACGCTCATTGTGCCTCTGGTTCTAGTTTTTCTCGGTCAAGCGAACATCAAGCTCGACGGCGGTCCACCATTTATCCGAAAAGCATTATCTTTCTTGGATGCGGGTGGAGGTAATAACCAGATTATGACGATGTTTGCCATTGTTATCCTGGCTATTATTCTTAAAAATATTACAGGTTATATTAATAGCTTAGTGTCTAGTCATTTATCAAGAAGACTGGTCAACGATCTGAGACAAGAAGGATTGAAGGTACTTTTAGAAATTGATTTAGACTATTACGCGAAAAGTAAAGTCGGAGATATTGTTAACAAGATTAGCGACGAAGTGGGTCGCACAGCAGGAGCGATTAGACTAGTTATCCAAGTTTTTACCACATCGATTACTGTCATCACGTTTCTTTTTATATTATTATCAATATCTTGGAAGCTGACTATAGCCTCTACAAGTTTATTATTAGTCGTAACAGCAATTAACCAATTTTTTGTTAAGCGTGCTAAAAGCTTTGGAAAGATACTTTCCGAGCAGTCTCGGGCGTATTCTACCGCTTTACTAGAGATGTTAACGGGTATCCGACTCATTAAGTCGGTGAGTCAAGAAGAGGCTGAATATCGACGCATCAAGAAATTGATTGCCCAACGAGAAAGAGCTGATTTTCAATCCCAAGCCCTGTTTGCCGCTATCGGTCCAATTAATGAAGTGGCCGGAATCATGGCAATTTTGGCAATTGTCTTTCTGGGTAAAGTGTTTTTCTTGCAGGAGATACAGTCGCTCTCGACTGTGTTGTTAATTTATCTGGCTGTGCTTTTCCGATTACTACCATTTGTCAGTCAGTTGAATGGGTTAAGAAGTGGGTTTGCTAATGTAGCTCCCAGTACAGAAGTTGTCGCCAATTTCTTGCGGCGAGACAACAAGCCGTTCATGCCTAATGGTCAAAGTGCTTACACTAGTCTGAAGCAGGGAATTCGATTAGAAAAGGTATCGTTTGCCTATCCTGGACATGAGGATTTGGTGCTGAGGGAGGTGGATTTGTGGGTGCCGAAAGGAACGACTTTGGCGTTAGTGGGTGCCTCGGGTGCTGGTAAGTCAACGCTGGCAGATTTACTGCCGAGATTTTATGACCCAGTTGAGGGTCGCATTGCATTGGATGGAAAAGATTTGCGGGAATTCGATATTCCATCGCTGCGAGGAGCGATGGGTATCGTGAGCCAGGATACGTTTTTATTTAACACTTCGGTTCGGAATAACATTGCCTACGGGCGAGAAGATGCCTCGTTTGACGAGATTGTGGCAGCGGCAAGACGAGCGAATGCCTTAGAATTTATCGAACAGTTACCCGCAGGCTTTGATACAGAACTGGGCGATCGCGGAATTATCTTATCGGGGGGACAGCGCCAACGAATTGCGATCGCGCGGGCTTTGTTGCGTAACCCCGATATTTTGATTCTGGATGAGGCAACGAGCGCTCTAGATACTGTTTCCGAACGGTTAGTGCAAAAGGCAATCGACGAACTCTGCCGCGATCGCACGACGGTTGTGATCGCTCACCGACTGTCCACAATCCAAAAAGCCAATCAAATTGCCGTACTGGATAAAGGGCGAGTGGTAGAGATTGGCACCCATGAGGGACTGCTGAAAAAAGGTGGTTACTACTCTCGTCTGTACTCAATGCAATTTGAGCGAAATACTGAAGAGGCGATCGACGATGCCGTCAATGAGGCTTTAGTTCAAACATCTTATACATTTCGCACCGATCTCAATCCATTGATGGGCTTCTTGCGATTGGTCGTTGATGGCTTGGTAGACAACAATGGAGAGCGGCAGGAATTGACAGAAGAAGCGTATCGCTCGGCCGTTCGTCTCCTCCGGAACTTAGAGCGTTTGGAAGAAAACTCAAAGCTGGCTTAATGGCTGAATACTGGATTTGACATCCTCACCGCCCTTCAAGGACGGTGATTCCCAAGACTCACGACTTGGGTTTCTGCTTCTTTCCCTTTCGGGTGTTTCGCAACTGCCCTTTGGACTTATGCCCATCAGGTCTTATGTTCGCTCCACAGACTATCACCGCAAGCCCTGCGGCGAGAATATTTTGTGCGGCGTTGATGTCTCTGTCGTGATGCGTCTCACATTCGGGGCAGTTCCACTCTCTAACATCAAGCGGCAATTTATCAACAACGTGACCGCAGTTTCCACAGCGTTTAGAGCTGGGGAACCAGCGGTCGATTTTTACCAGTGTCCGAGCGTACCACTGGCACTTGTACTCTAATTGACGAACCAACTCAGACCAAGAAGCATCAGCAATAGCTGGGCTGAGCTTGTGGTTGTTCAACATATTCTTCACAGCCAAATCCTCGACAGCAATCGTTTGGTTTTCACGAACCAATCGAGTTGTCAGCTTGTGAAGGAAATCTTTACGAGCATCAGCAATAGCGGCTTGAATCCTAGCAACTTCAAGTTTCGCTTTCTCTCTATTATTAGAACCCTTGACTCTACGAGAAAGCGCTTTTTGAGCTTGGCGCAGCTTAAATCTAAGACGCTTGAAATGCTTGGGATTCACAACTTTTTCCCCATCACTCGTTGCAATCAACGACCTGATTCCCGCATCAATCCCTACCGCTTTATCAACTTTGGGCAGTGGATTATCGGTATGGTCTTCGACCAGCAGCGAAACAAACCAACGCCCTGAAGCATCCAGCCTCACAGTAACAGTGGATGGCTCACACCCTTTGGGCAGAATCCGACTCCAACGGATGGGCAGAGATTCACAACATTTTGCTAACCACAGTTGCCCATCTTTCCACTTAAAAGCAGCACGTGTAAATTCAGCACTACCCCCACTTCGCCTTTTCTTGAAGTTGGGGTATTTAGCCCGACCTGCCCAGAAATTGGTAAACGCCTTTTGCAAGTTTCTCAAACTCTGCTGCAACGGTACACTACTTACTTCATTGAGGAATTGCAGGTCTCCTTGCTTTTTCCAAGAAGTAAGCATTCCCGATGTTTGTTTGTAGTCAACTCGTTCTTGTAGCTCATACCAAGATTCTGTGCGAGTATGCAGCGCTTTGTTATATACCAGCCGAACACACCCCAACGTGCGGCGCAAGAGTCGTTCTTGTTCCGACGTTGGGTAAAAGCGGTATCGGTAGGCTTTTGGCGTCATGCCTTACATTTTACCGTACCCCCTGTAAAGCCGTCCTGGAAGGACGGGGTTTTAAACCCAAAATTTTCGATAAATTATAAATTGAGCTACCCATTCCAGGGCAATTGGTAGTAGTCTATTGATTACCTAAGAAAAATGCTCTCTTGTCCACTACTCCAAGAGAGCATAGTTTGGTTTGAGGAGTAATTGCATCTATCTATTGAAATGTTACTGAGCCGATGTGACAGTGCAGTGACATTCAAGTGGCAATCCTATGAGTGCTTGAGCGTGTTGCTTTCCTCCAGTAAAGAAAAAAGCTCTCTCGCCTTCTACTGAGCCAGAGAGCAATATTAGGGATGTGAGGAGCAGACCATGAACTCAGTCTTGCTCACAAGATGAGCATAATCAGCGCATATGGCGTAAGTGTGACAATTGTGTAACAATCCTGCCTTTCAGCGGTTTATGCATTAGGAAGTTTGAAACCGATAAAGAAGCTTGCGTATTTCCTGAGTGCCAAAGTTTCCAAAACTGTAACTTAGAAACTCCTCAGACGATGGGGTGCCAGATTAGGAACACCTATCAATTTGGCAAGCAACCATGACTCGCTCTTTCTGCTTCTATTCCCGGTTATCTACTCCGGATCGAGTAAAAAGTCTATTCTTTGTGTTAGCTTTACTCGGTTTAACCTCATGCCAAGCCCTGCCAACGAACGCAGAACCCCAAACTTTGGTACCGTTGTCCAGGACTCTCACCGTTTCCGGAAAAGGCAATGTCAGTATCCCGACAACTATGACCCAAGTGCGCCTGGGTGTGGAAATTCAGGGGAAAACTGCTCAGGTTGTGCAACAACAGGTGCGATCGCGATCGCAAGCCGTAGTTGAACTGCTCAAAACCCGCCAAGTGGATAAACTGCAAACCACTGGCATCAGCCTCAACCCTAACTATACTTACAAAGACGGCAAGCAAAGTATCAATGGATACTCTGGTAGTAACATCGTCAGCTTCCGAATTGAAACGGAAAAAGCTGGGACGCTATTAGATGAAGCGATCAAAGCGGGAGCAACACGAATAGATGGCGTTAGCTTTGTCGCGGCTGATGAAGCGATCGCTCAAGCTCAACAACAAGCTATCCAAAAAGCTACTGAAGATGCTAACAAGCAAGCCGATGCTGCTCTGAAGGCTCTTAACCTTAAATCCAAGGAAATCATTGGCGTTCAAATTAACGGAGCCAATCCACCTCAACCCGTAGTTTTCGCCGTTCCCAGACTAGCTCCTCAGCTAGCCAACCAAAAAGCAGCTGACTTACCTGTGGTGGGTGGCGAACAGAAAGTTGAACAGTCTGTAACGCTGCAAATCCGCTACTGAGTAGCAGTGGGAGAAAAGCACTTAACGTTTGAGGATGCGTCCCACCCAAACAACGGTTAAAATCCCCAACAGCAACCAGATAGTCACAATAACAACAGCAGCTATCCAGTTCGTCGGTTTACCTTCATTCATTGCCGCCTCAGCTTGTTCGCGGCAGTCCGCTAAAACATCTGGAGGAATCATTTTGAGAACCAAAATTATCCCCAACGGTACCAATATGAGGTCGTCTAAGTAACCCAGAATCGGAATTACATCTGGTATTAAGTCAATCGGACTGAAAGCATAAGCAACAACAAAGCCTGCAAAAACCCTTGCATACCAAGGTACTCTAGGGTCTTTACAGGCTAAATAAATGGCGTAAGTTTCTTTTTTGAGTTGCCTAACTCGTTGTTTCCATGCCTGCATAGCTAGCTTTTCTCTCAAGAATCTCTTAATCTATCCGCTATGCGCTTGGCGATCGAACGTTCTGTTAAGCCGAATACTCAATCATCGTTCTAAACTGTGGCAGCGACGGGCTGTCTGAGTTCTTCTTTGAGCAACTCAGCTTTATCGGTTCGTTCCCAAGGCAGATCCAGCTCGGGACGACCAAAATGACCATAAGCTGCAATATCTTGATAAAAACGACCGCCGCGTTCTGCTGGCAAGCGTCGTAGATTGAAGGTTTGGATAATTCCAGCAGGACGAAGTTCAAAGTGCTGCTTCACCAATTCCAGCAAACGCGCCTCTGGGATTTTACCCGTGCCAAAGGTGTCTACTAAGATACTGACAGGTCGAGCCACACCGATCGCGTAACTTAGTTGAACTTCGCATTTTTCGGCTAGACCGGCGGCAACAATGTTTTTCGCCACATAGCGGCAAGCATAAGCCGCAGAACGGTCTACCTTCGTGGGGTCTTTCCCGGAGAAAGCACCACCACCGTGACGGGAGTAACCACCGTAAGTATCCACAATAATCTTACGACCCGTCAGACCCGCATCGCCTTGAGGACCACCAATCACGAATTTGCCCGTTGGATTAACCAGAAAGCGGGTTTGATTATCCGGTTGGATTTCAATATCGTTAAAAACTGGTAACACTACGGCTGACCAGAGGTCTTCTTTGATCTTGGCTTGAACAGCCTCTTCATCAGTGATATCCCCAATCGTGGCGCTGTGTTGGGTGGAAACCAAAATGGTATCGATGCCAACAGGTTTTCCGTCTTCGTAAGCAACGGTAACTTGTGTTTTGCCATCAGGACGGAGATAGGGCAGTTGACCTGTTTTACGCACAGCCGCCAGTTGGCGAGAAATCCGATGAGCCAAGCTGATGGGCAGGGGCATAAATTCAGGAGTCTCGTTGCAGGCATAGCCAAACATGAGACCTTGGTCGCCAGCACCAATCTTGTCTAATTCATCATCGCTCATCTCCTCCCGAGTTTCCTTGGCAGATGTGACGCCTTGGGCAATGTCAGGAGATTGTTCGTCTAAAGCAATTAAAACCGAGCAGCTGTTGGAACAGAAGCCATTATCAGCGTGGACGTAACCAATTTCAGCGATTTTCTTACGTGCTAAATCGATGTAATTAACATGCGCCTTGGAGCTGATTTCACCCGTAACAATCACTAGACCCGTGTTGACAACTACTTCAGCAGCAACACGGCTATGGTCGTCGTGAGTAAGTAGGGCATCTAGGATCGTGTCAGAAATCTGATCGCAGATTTTGTCAGGATGTCCTTCGGTAACGGATTCAGAAGTAAATAGGTAGCGACGAGACAAAGCTTAATTCTCCTTAAAAGAATTGCTGTATCGATAAAATGTTTGATCCAATCCTAGCTAGGGATTGTGATTCGCCATCATACCAGCATTAGCCTGCGATCATAACAATCCTTACAAGGATTTGCCTATAAAGCGGTTTTGTAAAGTATTGGTAAAGCTTCTCTCTCGGTGACGCTCTTGCTTCGTCCGCCACTGTAACCAATACACCTTCTTCTCTCCGTAAATTTTCGGTTGACAACGGTTAATAGGTCAATAATTTTTAATGTGAGATATCGCCTCTATACGACTGACATCCTTCACCTATATATTTATTCTCTTGGAGTGCCCTAATTAAGAAATATTACATTCTTTCAGTCTCACTACTAGAGAACAACACACCAAATCCCATTTTCCTAATACAAAGTCATCCACCCCTCCTGCTGGTAGATGACCCACAGGGGCAATCTCAGAGTTAAACGTGAGATCGGAGTATTTTAACCAATTACCCTTCACGCGCCAACCAACCCGATCGCCAAAACGACACCAACTGATATAGTCAACTTCGTGTTTCCCCCCAACACTTTCCCATACGGTCTTTTGCACGCTAAATCCGAAGCGCCCCTGACTGTAGTAAACCCAAAGGCGATCGATAGTACGCAAATCTTCACAAGGGAAGTGTTGGAAATCTTCTGCTCTCATCCAGCCTTCTTGTTCTCGACCAGCTACCCTGAATAAGATATGTGTAGTTGCCAGATCTGCCTCTTTCCATTTCTCAGCGGTTAGGAGTTGGCGCAGTTGGCTGTAATCTATCCCGGCTGATGACACTAGCCGATCGCTAGGAAACTCGATCGCAGATTTTGCGTCTGGAGACATTGGCTCAAAGGGTTGAGCCGTTAATTGAGAATTAGGAGAAAGGTGTTCTGGGGGAATCTCGGTATGGGAGTCGGTAGTAGAGGCAGGAGATTCTCCTACACTTGCGGTTGATCGATTCTCAGACAAGGTCAGGGCATTGGTATCATTGAGGTCTTGTAGTACATCATCAGCCGATTGATAGCGATGCTTCGGTAAATCTTGGAGCAGTTTATCTAAAATTTGCCCTAACTCCTGGCTTACTGTTGTCCCCTTAGGCAAACGCTCGCGCCACTTCCAGCGACCTTCCATCGGATCGTAAGCTTCATCCGAGCCATCGACTTGAGGAAGCGATCGCGTCAGCAAACAAATGCAAGTCACGCCTAAACTATACAAATCGCTAGCTGGGTAAGCTTGACCGCGCATTTGTTCGAGCGAGGTAAATCCTGCCGTCCCAACCTTTGTCCCCACTTTCCCCAACAGCGTCCCCGTCGCTTGCTTGGACACCCCAAAATCAATCAACACTAATTTGCCATCCTTACGACAGCGCATAATGTTCCCCGGCTTGATATCCCGGTGAATAACGCCGCGATCGTGAATAAACTTGAGGACGGGCAGCAGATCGGTTAAGAGCTGCCTAATCTTCTGTTCGCTAAACGCTCCCGTAATCGCTAGTTCTTGCTTCAAATCCTTACCATCAATCAACTCCTGCACCAGATACAGATATTTTTCTTGTTCAAAGTAGGCCAGTAGTCTAGGAATCTGAGGATGTTCTCCCAGTTGCAACAACCGCACTGCCTCCTGGTAAAACATGTCAGTTGCCTTCCTCAGCGCTACAGGTTCGGACTGGATGTCTGGCGAGGGTGAAAATTGCTTTACGATGCAAGGCATGTTCATGCAATCTCGATCGATCGCTAAATATGTTCTGCCAAAGCCACCACTACCCACTGGTTTAATGGCGTGGTAGCGGTTTCTCAGTAATAGTAGGGAGCCGCAACTTAGACAAAACTTAGAGTCATCCGGATTGAGGCGATCGCGGCAGTAGGGGTTGAGGCAGTAGATCATACCTGGGATAGCTGCACTTGAGTATGTATATGGTAGACCTTCTGCTCTCTTGAAGCTGACTTAAACTGAATGGCACTGGCTTCCAGCAATTTGCTTTTTTGAAGAAATACATCGTTGCTGCTTAGCTTTTTGTAGAGGATAAATCCTCTCGATCGCTTTCACCCACCGCTTAAAAGACGGTGGCTCTCAGCTTCTATGATGTTTTGGTAGGGTTAGGAGTAAAAGGAAAAGCTGTGGCTTTTAAAGTTGGTTTGCTAGGACTGGGGACGGTTGGCACGGGAACGGCACAGATTTTGCTGAACCCACAGGGGCGTCATCCATTGTTGCAGGAGATCGAGATTCATCGAGTCGGAGTGCGATCGCTTGATAAGTCCAGAGAAGTCAAGCTGCCACCCGAATTAATTACCACCGATTTAGAATCGATCGTCAGCGATCCCGCGGTTGATATCGTGGTTGAGGTCATGGGTGGCTTAGAACCAGCGCGATCGCTTATTCTCAAAGCGATCGCCCACGGCAAGCACATTGTTACCGCTAACAAAGCCGCGATCGCCCGCTATGGAGCGGAAATATTTACAGCAGCGGAAGAAGCCGGAGTTTACGTCCTATTAGAAGCAGCAGTTGGGGGCGGTATTCCAGTGATTCAACCCCTGAAGCAGTCACTAGGGGCTAATCGCATCAAGAGTATTACTGGTATTGTCAACGGGACGACCAATTACATCCTGACGCGAATGCAGACTGAAGGGGGTGAATTTGGCGATATCCTCGCTGATGCCCAGAAGCTCGGTTATGCTGAGGCTGACCCGACAGCGGATGTGGATGGCTTAGATGCGGCAGATAAAATTGCAATTTTGGCGTCCTTGGCGTTTGCGGGACGAATTAAATTGCCAGAGGTTTATTGTGAAGGAATTCGTCAAGTCAGTGCAGCAGATATTGCGTATGCCCAAAAGCTGGGGTTTACGATCAAACTGTTAGCTGTAGCGCAGCGAGAGGATAAGGCACTCACGGCTGATAACCCCGAGTCAGAAACGCTGCAAGTGAGAGTCCATCCGACGATGGTTCCCCAAACTCATCCTCTTGCCAGTATTAATGGTGTCTACAATGCGATTTTGGTGGAAGGCGAACCGATTGGACAGGTGATGTTCTTTGGTCCCGGTGCGGGTTCTGGCCCGACGGCAAGTGCCGTGATATCGGATATTTTGAACCTTGCTGCGGTTTTGAAAACCGGTCAAGAGACTCACCGACTCCATCCCCTACTCAGTTGCATTCATCAACACTATTGCGCGATCGCTCCGATTTCGGAACTCGTCACTCGCTTTTACGCACGGTTCCTGACTAACGATCGACCTGGCGTGATTGGTAGCTTAGGAACTTGCTTTGGCAAGCACAAGGTGAGTTTAGAATCAATCGTGCAGATCGGATTCCGAGACAACTTGGCAGAAATCGTCGTCGTTACTCACGATGTGCGTGAAGGTAACTTCCGACAAGCTCTAGATGAAATTCGCACGCTGGAAGCTGTAGATAGTATTCCGAGTATTCTGCGCGTACTCTGAAGCAACGATGAATTGCAAACGCTCATAAGGTTTCAATTTATAATTCATGATTCAGAATTCATAATTGACAAATGAATTTACTGCGCTGGCTGCCTATTTTTTCAACAACGCTCTGGTTGTTTACCTCAGCCGTTGCCACCAAAGCTAATCCCGATCGCCTTGTGCCACTCTCCTTGCTGACACAGGCGACTCGATCGAGCCATCCCACTCCAGCAGATGGTGTTCCCGCCCAGGCAGATGCTCAAGCGATCGCTCAGACTCCCGCACCGCGTTCTACCGTATCACCGGCTGATGTTTGTCCGCCACCCGTTCTCTCACGCTTGACTCGTCATAAGGTTGCTGCGGGGGAAACGTTGGATAGTATTGCTAAACAATACAACCTCGTCCCGGCTACGCTAGTGAGTCTGAACCCAAGTTTGAAACGAGGATCGCCGCCAGTTGGCAGAGAAATCTTAATTCCTCCTTTTAATGGCATCCGCGTGCAGGCCCCTGGTGGTTCTCGCTGGCAAGATGTGGCAACTGCCTATGGCATCCGCGTGGATGTTTTATACGAACTCAATGGCTGTCAAGCACAGCCTAAGGTAGTTTTCGTTCCCGGTGTAAATTTTTCTCCTCAAGGGCGACGAATTGTTGATAATTACACCGGATTTTCTGGTTATCCATTACCCGCAGAGGCATCGGTGGCACTGAGTTATGGTTGGCACCCAAATCCTAGTACTGGAGAATCCAGATTTCACAGTGGGATAGATTTATTGGCTAATCCTGGAACTCCCGTATTAGCCGTTGCACCTGGAACGGTTGCCTTTGCAGGTCCGCAAGCTAACTACGGCAATTTAGTCATTGTCAATCATCAGGGAGGACGCCAAACCCGCTATGCCCATCTAGCAGACGTGAACGCGAGCATCGGTCAGACTGTCAAGCAAGGAGAAATTCTCGGAACGGTTGGTGCAACTGGACGCCCCGACACGGAAAAATCTCATCTGCATTTTGAAGTGCGCTACTCTTCGCCTCAGGGTTGGGTCGCTCAAGATCCAGTCCCTAACCTGAAGGCTAAGCCTACAGCCCGTCGATAATAGTAGCGGGAATAGACCAACGCTGGCTCTTAGTAGGAAACGTCTACGCCTTCTTCTGCTAGCACACTCAAAAAAGTGGCTGCTACACTGGCAGCAGTTGCCTTGAACAAGCCCAAACTAGGGAAAGAGATCGAACGGCTTCTAAACCATTCTTATGCTTCCAGCTCAACCTCCTGCTCTGGAGAACGGATTTTATGCTTTGCTAAAAAACAGAGCCTTTATGGTGCTGTGGTTTGGGCAAGTTCTGTCCCAGATAGCAGATAAAGTATTTTTTGTTTTGCTAATTTCTTTACTTGAAGAATATCAGTCACCGCCAGCTTTTGCAAATTCAATGCGATCGGCTGTGATGATCGCGTTTACACTACCAGCAATTTTCTTTGGCTCAGCTGCCGGAATTTTTGTCGATCGCTTTCCTAAAAAGCACATCATGATTGCCTCTGATGTGATGCGTGCGGCACTGATGCTCTTAATTCCCCTCTTACCCAAACATTTCTTTATCTTATTGACAATCACGTTTTTAATCTCTAGCGTGACGCAATTTTTTGCTCCTGCCGAGCAAGCGGCGATTCCACTTATCGTGCGGCGGGAAAATTTGATGTCAGCCAATGCACTATTTACCACTACGATGATGGGTTCTTTGATTGTGGGTTTCGCGATCGGAGAGCCATTATTAAGTTTGGTAAAAAGCTGGTCGGGAGATAGCGGTCAAGACTTTTTTGTGGCCTGGCTGTACGCGATCGCCGCGATTAGTGGCTGTTTTATCACGATGAGAGAACAGAAAATTAGTAAGAGTACGTTAGCTATCCATCCCTGGCAAGATTTCAAGGAAGGCTTACGCTATTTATGGAAAAATCGCTTGGTGAGAAATGCGATGGTTCAGCTGACGGTGCTGTATTCCGTTTTCGCGGCTTTAACTGTTCTCGCATTCAGCTTGGCCGAACGAATTGGTTTGAAGTCTACTCAATTCGGTTTTCTCTTAGCCGCCGCAGGAATTGGATTGGTGTTTGGTGCAGGCGCGTTGGGACACTGGGGCGATCGCTTTCATCACAAGCCTTTACCCTTAATCGGTTTTCTGAGCATGGCGTTTGTCTTATCAGTCTTTACCTTTACACAACACATCTGGTTAGGGCTAGGATTTAGCGCCTTGTTGGGATTGGGTGCTTCATTGATTGGCGTACCGATGCAGACAACGATTCATGCTTCTACGGAAGAATGTATGCGAGGTAAAGTTTTTGGATTTCAAAACAATGTTGTGAATATTGCCCTGAGTTTGCCACTGGCGATTACGGGTCCCTTGACGGATGCGATCGGCTTACGGACTGTACTTATGGGTATGAGCGTTGTCGTAGCCGGAGCCGGAATCTGGGCGTGGCAAAATACTCGTAGCGTCTTAGAAGATGTTCTCTAATCCAAGCTACCTTGACATTAGATGAATTTTAACGTTGGATTGAATTTTAATCTAACAAACTTATGAGGAATAGATGGGAAGCTCTTTAAAAGCTCCATACATCTTGCTTCTTATCTTATTGGTAAGCTGCTTTTCTATTTATTTTGTCATTGCCAATCCATCGTCTTGGATTAAATCTTTTTCTTTGGAGTTAGCTTCAGAGATTATTGGCATTCTAATTGCAATATTTGCGATAGATCGGGTGATAGAAATTGAACAAGAGAAGGAAAGGAAAAA
>DATNPT010000140.1:0-12469 GCA_036703075.1 Chroococcales cyanobacterium | reverse complement strand
GTCATTCACAGCTAGTCTTGCCGCCTGACGACTGGTTTGATACATTGACCAGCGATCGCTTACTGAAATTGCTTCCCCCACCGTCACCCGCGCTCGTCGCCAACCCAATCGAGGACGGCTCGGTATCTTTTTATCCTTAATTCGAGCCATAAAGTCAAACATCAAGAGTGCTGTTTCAGCAAATCGTTCAGCCGTTGGCTTTTCCTTGACATAGGTTGCCGTAACGGCGACAAAACTTTCCGCCAAACGCATGTGCCGCAAGCGCAGTTCGGCTTCTTCGGACACCCAGTCGGCCAAACCCCGTTTTAGCGGTGGTAAAGCATCCAAGTCAGGAATATCTTCGCGGTAGATGTAACTCCAACCTGCCTCCTCCAAACGGCGACAGCGATCGATCGCAGGTCCATTCGACTGTAGACCAAAATAGTCTTCGGCAACTCGTAAGGCTGTATCCATTAGGCGCTGGAGTCGAGCCACTAGTAATTGATTGGGTTGAGTCGATGCATCGATTTCCGTCAATGGGAGTTCTGGCAGCTTTTGGTGGTAAAACCGCTGATAAAACTCTTCCATCTCATGAAGGAGATATTCGGCGAGGCGCAAGAGACGTTGATAGTAAATTTCTTCTCGATTATTAGCTGCCGGATCGATATGCTCGACTGGTAAGCCACTATCTGCTTCCAATTGGCTCAACAACTCATCCAGTTTTGACCAAGGTGGCTCGACGTAACGATACCGAATGCCAATCGGCACGATGAAAACTTGTTCGGGACGGTTCGCTTTCACCAGGTTTTCCACACACCAGAACCCCAACTGAGCGACACCAGGTTCCAAAGGGCTAATAATTTCACTGTGACCGTTGGTCGCCCCTTCTGGAGCTACTGCGATCGGGAATTTACTGTTCACAAATATATCCCGTGCCGTTCGCATACCGCCCCAATCTAGCTTCTTGCCCCGATGAATCGGAATCCCTCCTAGCCCAGAAAAGAACCAACCCAGCCAATCTCCTGCCCACAGCGTCATCCCCCGCTCATACATAAAGTGGCTATGAATTGGGTATTGCAAATGAATCCCTTGTTGACGAGCAACCCGTGGCACCGCACGAGAAAGCAGGTACAACATCGAGAGCGGATCATCCACCTCCGGATGGTGAAACGCCATCAAAAAGCGAATTTTTCCAGCTTGAAATTGCTGATACAGATCGACCAATGCCTCGACATTCACCGTTTCAATCTGCGAGATACCCGCCGGTAACCAAGGGCGCAGCCGGAACCTCAGCATGATTGGCAGCGACCATTGGGCCGCTTGGAGGACCAACGGGTTAAAGCGTGGTGGAATAAACTCCAGTGGCGGTTGAGCGCGCTGAATTGAATCGGACAAGGTTTAGTCTCCAGGTTGCATTGCCAAAAATCTTAAAGGATTTGGGCATAAAACATTCAAAGGCTCCACTTATTCTGCCTTTGGAGGTAAGTGTCGCTCCAGCCAATTGTCTAAGTCAGCCAGCACTTCCTGATAATTGAGATCGCTTTGAATCTCGTGATAAGTTTCAGGATACTCGTGTCGTTCCTTATCCTGGATGGGTACTTGTTGAAAGAAAATATCTCCTCCTTCAGGCAGAGCTACGCGATCGGCTCCACCGTGGAGAATCAACAGGGGCAATCGCCATTGTGCTGCGTGTTCTTGAATCCAGCTAACTGTGTCTAAATACTCTGTAGCCAGACGCGCGCTCCCTCGGCAATGCCGCAACGAATCCCGAGCATAGGCAGCTAAGACGGCTGGATCGCGAGAAGCGACACTGAGGTCAATGCCAGTACTTAGGGTAAAGCGAGGCCACACGCGGGAAAGCAGTCGTGCGAGTGCTAGCTTGAACGGTGAAACTGCAACTTGCCCCAAAGCTGGCGCTAAAGCAATGACACCTTGCACAGTTGATGCGTCTGCTGGAGAGTGCAGGACATAATCCAGGCTAATGACAGCCCCCATACTATGACCCAGTAGAAAACCGGGGTGTCCCGGTTCCTGAGACTCGATCGCCTGCAAAAAAGTTCGCACGTCTTCTCGAAACTCGCTCCAACTATTGATATATCCTCGCTGACCTTGCGATCGCCCATGCCCCCGCAAGTCCAAGCCATAAACGGCATAATTTTTGGCGACAAAGTACTGAACCACGTTACCAAACAGGTCACTATGACCACCCAGTCCGTGTACCAGTGCTAAGACTGCACGAACCTTACCGTCTGGATGCCAGCTTTGATAGTACAGGTTCATTCCTCCGGTAGTATTTAAAGTTCCTTCTTTGTGGTAAACCATAGCGTTCTCTTAGCATTTAATCTAAAAACAGAGGCCAGAGAAAACAGATTTTCATTCTTGTGTTATTCAAGGGCGAATTTAAGGAATATATCGTTGTAATTCCTCTCGAACTCCTAATTCGGAGAGTCATTGCAATTAAATTTGTAAGATTTGCTTAATGTTTTATAATACTCATCAAGTCAAGAATAAATGAGCTACAGCTTTTCAACAATAACTGTAGTCTTTTTGGTCTCTTAGCTAGCTTAGCGGCTCTTACGGAGAGCAGCAGCTTTGATCAATATTTTGAAATGCCTTGAGAAGGGAAAAGAGCATCATGAGCAGCACAGATAAAGACAAAGGCAAAGACACTAAAATGAAGGCTCTACAAACTCGAAGCTCAGATTCAGACACGCCGCAAGCCCTTAACTTAAGACCTTTACCCCAGAATCGTCCAGTCGCTGACAATACTAACGAAAATACAAACGACCTGATGGGCTATCTCGACTAAGGCTTTTGCATTAGATAACTCACAAAATTTGCAATTTGTAGGGGCATGGCAGTTCATGCCCCTACGCCATAACCAGTTTCTTGTAGCTCTTAGGACTGAAGCTGGGATAGGGTAGCGCTCTGATAATAGTGACCTAGAATCTGCTGATAGTTGGTACCTTGAGCCGCTAAGTTGCGAGCTCCCCACTGACTCAAACCAAGTCCATGACCGTAGCCGCGTCCCTGGATTTGGAAGCCGTTGTTGCCATCTGAGTTAACGACAAACAGCGTACTTTTCAGCCCGAGAGCGCTGCGTAGATCGCTACCGCTTACATGCCGCGTACCGCGATCGCCTTGAACGAGCATGGTGACAATCCGTCCTTGAGGGGTTGTGCTTTCTGGCGTCATCGAGATAACACTGCCGACACCCGAAATCTTGCGGCTGAGTTCGCTACGGGACAAACTTTTCGTCCACTCAAAGTTCGGGGTTCCCATGTCGTAATCAGCAACACCCCGCAAGTAAGGTAGAGATTGAGATTGCCTCCAAATATCTTCCACATTTTCTGTATGTCCTCCAGACGAGGCATGAAAGACAGCGAGAATCGGTTGACCCCCATAAGTTAGAACTTGCCCAGCGGTAGACTCGACTGCCTGATGGGTACTTTTTGCCTCAGTTTCCAGACCCTTGTAAACTTGCCATTGAGTGGTGTCACCCACATCAAAAACGCTATTACCCCCTGTAGCGCGTTTGTAAAGCGCATAAGTTCGGGCAGCGACCGCTTGGGCTTTGAGTGCTTCTAGCGGCCAACTGGCACTCATTTCAGCGCCGAGAACGCTATAGAGATATTGTTCTAAGTCAACATAGTTAACGGCAACTAAGCCTTTGCCAGTAGGCACCAGTTGAGTGCGTCCCCGATACCAGCGATCGCCAATCCACACAAAACCGTTATCAGTGGGTTCAATCCAAAGCTGATGCGATCGCAACTGACCCAGTGCGACATTACCACCACCACCCTGGGCATTAAAGGCATTTAAGGCTTCTAGTTCTCCAACTTCCTGACCTGTGCTATCACGAACAATAGCTCGGGTCGAACTGCCCACTTGCACCCTGCTAACCCCTTCTTGGATGGCCACTCGCAGTTGCGTGGCTGCTTGAGCCGGACCAACCAGAACAATCCACAATAAAAAAGAGAGCCACCAATTACGCCCTCCCAGCAAAATCAGTTGCTTCAGCATAGATACAAGAAAGACGGGGAAATGTCTGGATGTCATCTTTAGAACTTCCTGACGTGAAGAATAGTCTTGTTTTTTAGGATTAACAGCTATCAAATCTTACTCAAAGTCCTTGTTAGATTACACGGTTCAATACGATTGAGAGAAAATCGGCTAAGAGCAATTTTTCTTGTTACCCATCGCACATGCTAGTGAATCGTTTCCAGGCTTCTACTCCTTTCGTATAGACTGCATACATTTAGCACATTGTTAGCGGTTGGCGTCAAGACAAGCTTTCGCTTTTATTTTGATGATAAAGAGAGAAATTGTGTTCCCGTTAAGAGAAATTAGGCGCTAAAAGCTCGTTTCCACTCTCCAACCCCTTGCCCCTGCTTGCTGTGTACCATAGTGAAGGAATGTAAGTTCCTTTCCCCGAAAGAGGTTCAAGGATGAACTGAACGTGCAAATTACTTTTCTAGGAACAAGCTCTGGAGTTCCAACGCGATCGCGCAATGTATCTAGCGTTGCTTTGCGGCTGCCCCAACGTGCAGAAGTCTGGTTATTTGACTGTGGTGAAGGTACCCAGCATCAGTTGCTGCGGAGTGACCTCAAAACCAGCCAAATCAGCCGGATTTTCATCACCCATATGCATGGCGATCACATCTATGGCTTGATGGGACTATTGGCAAGTTGTGGTTTAGCTGGCAATACTGACCGGATTGATATTTACGGGCCAGCAGGCTTAGAGGAATACCTGCGCGCTGGCAGAAAGTATTCTCATACCCACTTCTCCTACCCCGTTCAAGTTCACACCGTCCAACCGGGAGTGGTGTACGAAGACGACGAATTTACTGTCAGTTGTGCTAGCCTCAAGCATCGCATCCCAGCTTTTGGCTACCGAATTGCCGAGAAAGACCGGGCAGGGCGTTTTAATGTAGAAAAGGCCACAGCCCTAGGCATTCCCTCCGGCCCGATCTACGGCAAGCTCAAACGCGGGGAAACAGTGACGCTACCCGATGGGCGTCGGATTCGGGGAACTGACCTATGTGGGGAAACAGAAGTCGGTCGTAAGTTCGTTTATTGTACGGATACTGTCTACTGCGATAACGCTGTAGAACTCGCACGAGATGCTGATGTGTTGGTTCACGAAGCAACCTTTGCCCATCAAGACGCTGAAATGGCGTTCGATCGCTTGCATTCCACCTCAACGATGGCAGCCCAGACAGCTTTGAATGCGAGGGTTAAGCAGCTCATTATGACTCACTTCAGCCCTCGCTATGCTCCGGGTAACGATATTGTTTTGGATGACTTGCTTCAGGAGGCGCAGGCCATTTTCCCGCAGACGATACTCGCTCATGATTTCTTGACCTTCGATGTGCCTCGGCGTCTGCCGAAAGAACTGGTGAAGACAGGCGTTTGAGATCGGGGAATGCCAATCTCACGTCCTCTCGCCGCATTCTTGCGTTCTCTCGCCGCACTCCTGCGTCCCTGCGTCTCCACCTTTAGGTTCGAGCGATTGGGTCTTACTATTGGCTTGTTGCAGGCGATCGCGAATTGCTTTGAGACGATCCTGGCTACTAACTGCTTCTCGCGGTGCTGGGAGTTCTGTATTAGGCCAACCCGCTAGATCGAAGCAGGGACATAGTTCAGGTGGCATCCCGACAATTTTAACGGGTACGGGCATGGCACAGCGAACGCAGGGCGATACGCTCCATTCGGGCGTCAACAATTCTCTAATCGTCTCGTTAGTGCCTTCCAGGTAACAGTCACCACTTTCGGGAGAGAGAAGTTGTTGCCAGATGTTCTCAAACTCGTCACTATAGCGATCGCCTGCAAATACTTGTTGCGTCTGCAACGTTGTAGCGCCACTACGAATCACTACTTTTTTGCCTAATTGAAACCAATAGGCAATATAGCGTTTAACTTGTTGTTCAGATGCCATGAAGGGTGTCATGTGTCCTAGCTTGGGGTATTGGCAATTATTGCCTCTCCCCAGTTCTCCGTTTGCTCGATTAACTCTTATAGTAGCGGCGATCCCAGTGTTGAGAGATTGAGAACATGACCGCCCGTGACTAAGTATACTGGGTTAGCTCTAGTACCCAGTTGGCGCACTAAGGCTCCTAGGCGATCGCGAAAAACTCGTCCTGACGGGTAAGCAGGAACAACACCCCAACCCGTTTCCTCGGCCACAAAGATCGTCGAGCATGCTACTAGATCCAGAGTATCTAGCAACTCTTGAACCGTTTTCTCCCAAACGGCTGAATCCCGCTCCAGCAGATTGGCGACCCAGGTTCCCAAGGAATCCACCAACAGACAGAAATTTGGGTCGGAATACTCGCGAAGTATTGCGACTAACTCCACAGGTACCGCTAGGGTCGTCCACGACTCTGGCCGTCGCTGCTGATGTTTTTCAACCCGAGCCAACCATTCAGCATCATCTAAATCGCACGAGGCCGTCGCTACGTAGAAGACCTGTTTGTCCGTCTGTATGGCTAGCCTTTCTGCCCACTCGCTTTTACCAGACCGCGCCGCTCCCGTTACTAGAACGATTTGATTGGTAGATGTTGGTAAATCTTTAGTCACGTTTAATCACTACATCAATATTCTTAAGGTCGTTAGGGACTCGTGGACTAGAGGTAGTGGATATCGGTTTTTCCATTCGAGAAGCCCATGAACGCGAGTACACGAACGTTGGAATGAAAATTTTTATCCCTTCTGCCCCCTGCCTTGGAGCCTTCTGCCTTATTTTCAGATTAGAATGACCGAAAAATCCCAAAATTCAGCACATCGAGAAATTCAATGGGGTAATTCACCTCAAACGAGCAGGTTGTGCTGGAATAAAGAAGCGGATAATTTTGACACAGTGGTAATCAGATGACCATGAAACCAGAACTGCAACGGATAGAAACGGCTCTCAATCAGTTGGCACAACCGATCCCCACTGAGAACCAGAGAACATCCGCCACTGTGAAACAACCAACCGAGCGCACTCAATCCGCTAAAGAGCGTAGAGGCGACCCTTCCTTCTCTGTAGCTGTACAGCCTTT
The DNA here is from genome assembly GCA_036703075.1 of Chroococcales cyanobacterium. GTDB lineage: Bacteria > Cyanobacteriota > Cyanobacteriia > Cyanobacteriales > Coleofasciculaceae > DATNPC01. The sequence goes on along the minus strand of DATNPT010000140.1, from coordinate 5,444 downwards.
TCCTGCCCGCAACCATCAGGGTAAAACACCAACGCTACCAAAACTAAAACCTGTTAGCATTAGCGAACATCGCCACGCGGCTAACCCTGCCTTAGCAACGACGTTGCTGCAAGAAATCCAGGAGATTGTCGAGCGTTGGCAAAAAGAACTGCAAACTACTGTACGGCAAATCCAGGATATTTATCTGGAAGGACCAATTGTTGATGGGTGGTTGGAGTCTCATCCTCGCGAACCGGAAGAGGGTGTAGAAACAGTACGACCTACTGAAGGCGATCGCTTAATGGACTATGTGGAAGAGGAGGTGAATCAATCGAATACTCAAGTGACTTGTGAAACGCCTCGTACTGGAAATGGGTATCGTCTCTGTGGACTGGATACCGATGGTCAGTTTTGGTCGCGCCCTTGTCCAGCCGATCAAGTTCCTAGTGTGAGTTTAGCGATCGCTCGCTATCAAAAAATCCGGCAGTTGCTCAACCGCAAACAAGTTCTGGAAACTCGTCTAACCCAGCTGGCGGAAACTCTCATCGTCATGCACGGCCATATCAGCAAGGACTGAAGCGGTTTTTCCGCTAAATGCTTATTCGCCAAGAGTACGCAACACAACATCTCACTTCCCTGTCCTCGTCTAGATGGCACAGTTGGCAGGTTGGCTGCTTAGCAGGTTAAAACGTTGGAAATTACTAACGTCAATCGGTAGACCCTGCCAACCACTTCTCCCAACCTTTTTCTAATGTCAGACCCTAAAATTTCTGCCATCATCTGCACCCATAATCGTGAAGAGTATTTAGGTGCTGCTATTGATAGCGTACTCCAACAAGATTTCTATAGTTATGAAGTAATCGTAGTGGATAATGCGTCGAGCGATCGCACTCGCGAACTCGTGGCCGAGCGACTTTCCGATCCGCGACTCGATTACGTATACGAACCGGTTATGGGTCTATCCATAGCTCGGAACACGGGTGCGAAAAAAGCCCGTGCGCCGATTCTTGCCTATCTCGATGATGATGCTGTTGCCACGCCACTGTGGTTAAAGACTATTTACAATGCTTATCAAAGTAATGACAAATTAGCGATCGCAGGTGGTAAAGTTACTCTTTTATGGTCTGACGGCATAATACCTCCCAACTGGCTGTCCTCTGAACTGGCAGCAAGCTTAGGAGCTTATGACTTAGGCGATCGCATGGTTTACATCCAAGAACCTGGTTTAACGCCACGCGGGTTAAATTATTCCATCCGGCGAGCGTTTTTGGAGCAAGTCGGCGGCTTTAATATCAAGCTGGGACGTGTAGGCAAAAATCTACTATCCAATGAAGAGTTGCATATGACTGAACTCGCTCTCCAACGAGGTTGGCAAGTTGCCTATTTGCCAGAGGCGTTAGTTGCTCATAATGTTGCTCCAGAACGCCTCGAACGCACCTGGTTTTTACAACGAGGGTGGTGGCAAGGCATTAGCGAATGCTATCGCGAGCAGTTGGCAGGCCGCGCCGGTTCAGGTCAGCTTTTACGGGGAAGCGAACGCATTGTCCGCGGTCTTTACAAATCCATCAAAAACTTTCGCGACCCGGCTCTATGTTTTGACAATTTGGTGTATGCCTACGCTCAGATTGGCTATCTTAGCACAGCTATTAAAGGAATGCTAAAGAAGCCAAAATTTACTCTCATTCCTCGTTTTTCTGCTAAAAATGAGGAATAGTTCTAAGTTTAATAAAATTGACTATAGACTATGCTGACAACTTGCCTACATTCTAATAAACTCCCATTTTACTGGCGGTTTCCTAAATCATGGCATCTACAGCCTTAAAAGTTTCCATTTCAGTTTTAATTCCCGCTAAGAACGAACAAGCTAATTTGCCAGCTTGCCTGGAAAGCTTGAGCAGAGCTGATGAGGTGTTTGTCGTAGATTCTCAAAGTAGCGATCGCTCCGTTGAAATCGCCAAAAGTTATGGCGCGAATGTGGTGCAATTCTACTTCAACGATCGCTGGCCGAAAAAGAAAAACTGGAGTCTGGAAAATCTCCCCTTTCGTAACGAGTGGGTACTGATTGTTGACGGTGATGAGCGCATTCCTCCTGAACTGTGGGATGAAATTGCTGTAGCTATTCAAAATCCCAATTATGATGGTTACTATCTCAACCGTAAAGTTTTCTTCCTAGGAAAATGGATTCGTTACGGCGGCAAGTATCCTGACTGGAATCTGCGCTTATTTAAGCACGCAAAAGGTCGCTACGAAAACTTAAAAACAGAAGATATTCGTAACACAGGCGATAATGAAGTTCACGAACACGTTATCCTGAACGGTTCTGTTGGCTACCTCAAAAACGATATGCTTCACATAGACTTTCGGGATATTTACCATTGGCTAGAACGGCATAATCGCTACTCAAACTGGGAAGCTCGTGTCTATCTCAATCTCCTCACCGATAAAGACGAATCTGGCACAATTGGAGCCAACCTTTTTGGTAGTGCTGTGCAGCGTAAACGCTTTTTCAAAAAACTCTGGGTGCGACTACCGTTTAAACCTACCTTGCGATTTATTTTATTTTATGTCATTCGGCTTGGCTTTTTAGATGGAAAAGCGGGGTACATTTATGCACGTTTATTAAGCCAGTACGAGTATCAAATTGGTGTCAAACTTTACGAATTACAGAAGTTTTCTGGTCAATTGAATATCCCTCAAACACCACCGATTGCCCCCTCTGAATCAGTTACTCCGGAGAACTACTTATCAGCCACTCAAGTTAATCCAAAGTCTCAAATTTGAAATCGAAAGACCGAGGATTAAATTGGTTGCCAGCTTCCAGATACATCTGGAGAGACAATCCTTACATCCTTGCATCCAAATGACCTCACCCAGTGCTTTCCATTCCAGCTCTGAATCTGATTCTCCTGACTCCTCCATCTCAGAGCGAGCAAGGGAGTTGCATGAGGTATCCGAGATATCTCCCAATCGTGTAGACTCAACTGAGCTACCGGATGTAGATATGGCATCTTTAGTCGATCTACGTCAGTATGACCAATCCAGATTTAACCGAGGGCGTCCCGGCTGGTTTGTCTTACTTTGGTGGTGCGTGCAAGCAATCGCTTTTCCCTTAAGTCCTCATACATTTAATAGCTTCCGTTGCTGGCTTCTGCGCTTGTTTGGGGCAAAAATCGGTACAAGCGTCCTCATTCGCCCTACCGCTCGTTTTACCTATCCTTGGAAGGTGGAAATTGGTGACTATAGTTGGATTGGGGATGACGTTGTTTTTTACAGTTTGGATCGGATTCGCATCGGCAGTCATTGCGTTATTTCTCAAGAATGCTACCTCTGCACTGGCAGTCATGATATTCGCGATCGCAAATTTGCCCTGATTGTATCTCCCATTACTCTGGGTAATGGTGTCTGGATTGCAACAGATTGCTTCATTGGCCCTGGCGTTCAAATTGGAGCCAATGCTGTCATTGGTGCGCGTAGCAGTGTTTTTAGCCATATTCCTGCTCAGCAGGTTTGCTGGGGTACACCTGCACGTCCTCGTTATGAGCGACAAATGACTAACGGGGACTAAGTAATGTTGATTATCCGGAGAAAGAGCGATCGCTTTTTCTGCCATTGCTCATGAACCTATCAATATAGCTGTCCCCATCAAGGTTAGGACTTTCTTTAACAGCCCAAACGACTACGTATCAGTAATAATCCTTCTGCCCTGGAGTCCTGGAGTATAAGAGCCTTTTGCCATAAAATCAGGCGGCTACAGGTGTAAGCCATAACGCTAAATTACGCACATAAGTTTTAATATCTGCAAGCGCTTGTGGATTTTCCTTCATCCCCTTGCCAGGAGTTTCTTCGACAAAGCTCGGACATCCTTTTTCTATATCCCAGTTGTAATCCACAAAATGATGGAAGGTTGATTGAGCCACTACTCGTCCTAGCTGATTTCCTTGTTCATCTTGAATACTCTCAACGGCAACAACTAGGTTAAAAGGACGACCCGAAACTAAGCTTTTCCCCCTAGCGATTACCCGTGCGTTCTTGTCTTCGGGGGACACACCCACCGCTCCCTCATGAGGATGTGCCGGGAATAATTCAATTCGTTCAGAGGGTGAATTGGGATTTTTGAGAAGTTCGTGCAAAGGTTCAATGGGGGTAATGGCTTGATAGTCGCCGTTACGTCCGGAATGATAGTTCGGCCAGGAAATGGTTTTGGTGTAAATATCGTCGATGCAGCGTTCGGCTTCATCTGGATGTTGCTGCTTCGATTGGAAATAGTGCAGTGCGCCAAGGCTACCCAAACCGCACATACACACACCCATATCCTGATGGTCGCGGGTTGTAAAAATTCCCTTACCCTGTTGATGAAAAGCCGTAATTCCTGCACAGTCTTTTTGGCTCAATCCTCCCCCAGTATCCAAGGCAAATAACCAGAGTTCATTGAAATCTGACTCGCTGAGGTTACTCAAAACTGGGTCATTGCCGTCAGCATCTTCTTCGCGATCGCGTGCTGTCACCTCAAACAGGCTATTCCCCTCCTCATCTTTTAGGGATGCCAGATAGTCACATAACAGCGAGAAACGCGCAATACTCCAGTCATCTTCTGTAGTTGGAATTGTTGTCTGCAACAGAATGCGAATAGGTCTTGACATTGTTTGTTTATGAATTTAGAGGTTGAAGATTGGAGCGATAGCTAGATTAGACCGTTGTTGAAAGTCTGCGTTTAACTGATGCTCCTACCAGGAAAATTGCTAAAACCAATATCATTATCCCAGCTACGCCATAAGTCACTCCTAATCTAATTTTTTGCGCGATCGGTTGACTAAAAACTTGAGAAGGGAACGTGCCAGCCTTGACCCAAAACTCTGAATTCGGCTCAGCTCGAAAAAATTGCTGGATTTGCGGCAAGGCTGGCGCGATTGTGGCACCCGCCATAACGGTCATACTGCTAGTTACTCCCTTCCCGCCCTAAGATTACCTACCTCATAAATACCTCTGTGGTCTCTGTATTCTCTGTGGTTCATTCAAGAATAGGTATTCTTCAAGCGGGAAGGAGTAGCAGCAATGTAATGAGTTGAAGCATGGGAATTGAAGGCAATTAGCTGTCAACTTTGCATTTACTGTCGTTTGAGATTGAGTTTTTGGAGAGCGATCGCATAAGATTTGTGGAAATCCAGACTTACACTTTTCTCAGAACTTCAACTCGCTTGAAGCTCCAAAAATGGATAGTCAGTATACCCCTTCTCGTCGGGTGCGTAGAACGTTTTCGGGTCGGGTTCGTTTAAAGGAGCATTCAGTTGAAAACGTTTGGGTAAATCCGGATTAGCAAGGAATAACTTGCCAAACGAGACTAAATCTGCATTGCCAGACGCTAAACTATCATTTCCCTTTTCTTGGTCATAGCCCCCGTTAGTAATCAGAGTACCTTTGAAAATCGGGCGAAATAAAGGAGTGACAGGATTGAGGACATCGCGGGT
>DATNPT010000111.1:0-3251 GCA_036703075.1 Chroococcales cyanobacterium | reverse complement strand
CAGGTTTTGCACAACGCGTTGAATTTCAAGCTCATCACCGTAAACAGTTAGCAGTGACGGAGCAACCTTATAAGTAATTTTACACTTTTGCTCCGAAACAGTACTGCTCCAATTAATCGCTCGAACAAACAGCTTTTCCCAATTAAGGAGTTCGCAGCTTAGACTATTGCCAACTTCAGCTTTGTGGCGAGAGATATCTAAAAGGGCTTCGACGAGTTTGAGAAGGTCTTCATTAGCGAGGCGACAATCTTCAAATACGTCTTTCAACATGTCGCTTATGGGACCAAAAGCTCCACCGAGTATAGAGCGCAGAGTGCCGCGAGCGGCTAGCAAGGGAGTACGCAGATCGTGGGAAAGGGCAGAGATTAAATCTTCATACTGTTGACGTTGAGCGGTAGTCATACGTTCTAGCTTGTCTACATTACGTCTTAACTCCAGTTGCGTAATGACTTGACGACTTAAGCTACGCAATGCTGCTACTTGTTCTGGGCTAAGCTGTCGTGGAACACGGTCAATTACACAGATAGTTCCCAGTGCATATCCCTCAGGTGTAACCAGCGGGGCACCCGCATAAAACCGAATATGAGGTTCGGAAGTTACCAGTGGGTTAGTGGCAAACCGAGGATCGAGTAGTGCATCCGGAACAATCAAAATGTCATGGGGCTGGAAAATGGCATGGCTACAGAACGCCCAATCCCGTGGTGTTGACTCAACATCTAATCCAACTTTCGATTTGAACCACTGACGGCACTCATCAATCACGGTGATTAAAGCGATAGGAGTACTACAAATTTGTGCCGCTAAATAGGTGAGTTCATCGAAGGCAACTTCACAGGTAGTGTCCAGAATCTGATATTGCTCAAGAGCTTTCAGTCTGGCCATTTCATTTGGAGGTAGTATGACTTTCATTAATTTTTTCCTACTACTAATTAGTGATGCCCTGGCTCATGTTTCGGGAGCATTCCAGATTTTAGCCTTATGCCTCGGCGACCTGAGACTTTATCTACAAGTCTTAGTTACAGTCTCCTCCTGAGACAGCGATGGAAACACTATTTGGTGGATAAGTTCGCGCCTTATCGAGACGTATCCTCTAGGGGATGAATTTATCCACCGGGCTATCCATGTGGTTATAGGGTGCAGAAGTCCAAGCCTGACGGTTAGAGAGATTGCTTGTCAAGCTTGAGGTTGGCAAGGATGCGATCGCGAATCGTTTATCTCAGCTCTAATCTGGTCATGCCTATACAGTATGTCTTCTTCTCTCTCAGCGTCTGGAGCGGTTTTTTACCATTCAGATGCTACTGGATTTGATATAAAGCGATACTTCACACCGTTAACTGTATCTGCGTTACCCCTTGGCGCAACTGACGCTGCCTAGAGAGCCAAGAGTGCCTCACGGGCTTGCCCAGCAGGGGTGCTAGCTGACTTACCGCCCATCGCAGCAGTGCGCTTTTACGCAATAGCTCAGCCTGAGCCGCTTCCTGACTTTGAAGCTGCTGCGCTCGAATAATCTCCGGCTCGCGCTCAGCTTGAATCTTCGGCAACACTGCATCAATTACCGTATCTGTTGCCCCGTCACGCAAGAGGGGAACCAGATGATTTGCCGCCACGATCGCATCCCGCAAAGCCATATTGATGCCTTGGGCGCGAATCGGTGACATCGGGTGAACAGCATCGCCCAGCAATAGCAATCCTGGTGCATACCAACGCGGACAACGGCCGACGACAACGGATAACAAAACAGGTCGTTCAATGGTTTCTGCATGAGTCCGGAAATGCTCTGCTAACCACGGGGGCGATGCTTCTGCCAAAATTTCAGACCAATCGGCTTGCTTCCAGTCTATTGGGGAATCTTCATGGAGTGCCCAGCCTACCTGAAGATTCCCCTCTGAAGAGCGAAACAATCCAAATGCATTGCGATCGCGAACAATCGTATAGAATACATTTTCGGATTCAAAGCGCGGATTATCCGCTAATTTAAACCAAAGAATATCAAAACTTCCGGACTGTTGCTCTAGAGGCAAATTAGCTCGCTGCCGAACAATGGAATTACGACCATCCGCCCCAATAACTAGATTGGCACAAATAGAGCGATTATCACCCAGCTTCACGCCCGAAACCCGTTCATCGCTCCACAGCAAATCTTGCACAGGCTCACCCTGCACAAACTCAAAATTGGGATAAGTGCTTGCCTGGTCGATCGCTGCTTCTAGGAAAGCTGGCTGTGAGACGAGGGTGCAGGGCTTACCACCCGGTTCGATTGGCTCATCAACTCGAAACAGAAACCGATTCTCGATCAGGACTTCCCAGGCATCCAAAGGTCGATGGGGGATGCTCTCTAGCACAGACGACAATCCCATCTGTTCTAAAGCATCTAGTCCACTAGGCATCAGTCCTTCACCGCGAAAAACTCTCCGGAAGTTACGGGAGGATTCAATCAGTTTGACGGCAATGCCTCGTTTCACGAGAAGCAGTGCAAGCGTTGCACCAGCAGGTCCAGCCCCGACAATTACAACCTGAGTCATCACTCTAAAACTGCATTGATGACTTCAGAATACCAAACTTGTCTGTGCAGGGAATTGATGTCAGCTATCGCTTTCCTAGCGCGAGGCAATCTTCAAAATATTGTCAGTTCCCAGCTAGGCTCTGTAAGCGTGAAGGGCTTTGTAGTCATTATCAAACTGTTTTGCGGAAAGCTTAATCAATGTATTTGGTAAGGCGATAAAAACACGATTCTCGATTTGAAACGATTTGCCGATCGCTAAAGATTGTTCGACAATCTTTTTGGTTCTTGCCAGCCGTAGAGATTCGTATTGACGGAAACCATCTGCGGGATGACGCTGTTCTAGCAAACATTTCGTAACAACCAGAGCATCTTCAATTGCTATGGACGCTCCCTATCCCATCATTGGTAGGGTTGGGTGTGCGGCATCCCCTAGCAACGTGATTGTTTGGCTTACCCCATTCTTTAAGGGGAACGCGATCGCTAGCTACCGTGCAACAAGGGAAAAGAGTTGACTGGTACTCTTTATAGAGAAACCCGAACGGGTTTTGTTAATAAAGTGGTGCGAGACGCTTGCAGACTCGAAAAGAGCTGCGCTTCCATCGCACGCTTTGGATGTGGGATTGTTTTAGCTCAGTGCAGCGAAGGACGAGAATATGCGAAAACTCTTGGAAACAACGGCTGAGTTGGCGATTCGCTATCTTGAAGGCTTAGATACTCGTAACGTTGCGCCAACCGAGGAAGCGATCGC
>DATNPT010000080.1:0-7264 GCA_036703075.1 Chroococcales cyanobacterium | reverse complement strand
GGGGAGAATGAGGGACAGCGAGAGGCCAGGAAAGTTGGCGTCCTCAAACTGTTAGAGCGATTGAAGGCTCAAGGCACTCCCGTGCAGGCTCTTGGCATACAAGGTCACTTGGAGGGAATTACAACCCACTTTAACCCCCGTAGGTTGAAGGCTTTTCTGCGCGATGTTGCGAGTCTGGGACTGAAAATCATGATTACTGAACTCGATGTTATCGACCAGAAGCTCCCTTTAGATGTTAATGTGCGAGATCGCATTGTCGCGGGAGTGTATGAGGATTACCTATCTCTGGTGCTAGAGGAGCCAGCAGTGACTACCGTAATCACATGGGGACTTAGCGATCGTTACACCTGGTATTCGCGATTCAATGCACGGGACGACAAAGCACCCGTTCGCCCCTTACCACTTGACGAGGGAAGGAAGCGCAAGTTGGCTTGGAATGCGATCGCGCGTGCTTTCGACAAAGCTCCTAAGCGTTGACACAGATTAATCGGCTAGCAACAACATACTTTTTACTCAACAGGAGAAAACTTATGGATCGGCAGCGCGTATCTGTAGCGATGTGTACTTACAACGGCGAGCGGTATTTACAAGAACAATTAGACAGCATCGCTGCCCAAACTTGCTTACCTGATGAGCTAGTTGTTTGTGATGATTGCTCTAGCGATCGCACATTAGAAATTCTTCAGATGTTCGAGTCAAAAGTTTCATTTCCAGTCCAATTACATATTAATCAAGAAAATCTAGGAACTATTAAAAATTTTGAGAAAGCGATCGACTTATGTACGGGAGATATTATTGTCTTATCCGATCAGGATGATATTTGGAAATTCCATAAAATTGAAACAATATCACAGGTATTTACCCAAAATCCAGAATTAGGCTATGTTTTTTCCAATGCTGAACTAATCAATGAAATCTCTAAACCATTAGGCTCTAAATTATGGGAATCTCTTAAATTTAAAGATGATTTATTTAGGGAATATAATAATTATGTTAATTCTGAGGAACAAGTAACCATCTTACTTAAGAGAAACCTTGTCTGGGGTGCAACCATGGCCTTTAAAGCATCTTTAAAAAAACTCATTATACCGATTTCTCTTTTTGTTTACATGCACGATGCTTGGATCGCGCTACTATCTTCTTGTGCTGGATTTTATGGCATAGCTTTATCGGAGCCGCTTATTTTTTATCGACAGCACTCTGCTCAACAAGTAGGAGGAAAAAATACATTATTTCAGAAATTCAAGAGAGCAAGAAATCCCAAAGATACCGATTTTTTAAAAATACAGGTACAAGGATTATTGGACGTAAAAAATCAACTTATTCCGATCCAAAATGAACTGAACAAGGATATCTCTAGGGAATTAGCTCTCATCCACGAGAAAGCAGAGCATTTTTCAAAACGTGTAGGTATACGCTCATCCACTAATCTTCTTTTAAAACTCAACGATATCGTTTCTGAACTCTTAACAGGTAAATATCATCGCTTTTCAAATTCGTGGCAAAGTGCGATCAAAGACTTATGGTTGTAACCTAATAGTAGTTAGAGGTATGGATTGAAAAGACCTGAGCTATTCGTCATTTAAACCTTATTGTCAAGAATTGCAGAATCCTTGTAGTGCGACCATCTTGGTCGCTACTGATACCCAATTTAAATGCGTGACAGCTTACTACTGTTTGATCAGTCTCCAAAGAACGATTTTATGGTTTTTTGAAGCCGGTTTTACTGTGTAGCTCTGTTCTTGCTCAACCCTAGAGCGCAATGTGTCAGACGCTCTATACAAAAACACTTCACTGAATTTCTTAGAAATCTTGGGGATACTTGGGCGTGCCACCAACTGAAACGATACATTTGGGTTGAGGAGATAGCTCAAAGAAATCACAGCATTTGGTGAATCATCACCAATCAAAAGTGGTTGTTTGGCGTTGTTAACAATCTTAGCCACGTCTGGATCGTCTTGAGAATAGCCTTTATTCCACCACACTTGTGCTTGAGAACTCATTGTACAAGACACGACTCCAGCTAAAAGAACTAAACCTGTCGCTAACTGCCAGAGCTTTTGTTGCCAGAGCTTAGGATAAATTGATGTGATTTTAGTGCTAAGAAGGTAGGCAACAGCTAGCTCAATACCCAAATAACATGGGATGAGATAGCGCGTCTCACCGGATAGCCGCCACCGCCCCAGAATTAGATCGGGCAGCATGAGGAATAGGAGTTGACTTCCTATCAAAGTTAGGACGAATAACCAAACTCGTTTTGGTGTCTGACGATAGAGAAGATAAACTGCATATCCAACCAAAAGTAATCCACTTAAAATGAAGGGAACTAGAGGCAATAATTCTCTAAATGAGTGAGGAAACCCTGAGCCAAAATCTATAAAAACACGGGTAAAGCTAGTAGCCCACCGATTCAGTAAATGCTGTCGAGTTGCGCTGTTATACCAGAAGCCTGAAACATTATGAAGTGAGGGTCGGTTAACGATCACAGCCAACGGCCAGAACCCAAAAATGAGAGCCGCAGCCAGCAATGCTAGCCCATAAGAGACTGTCGTCTTACTCCATCGGAAATCCTCAGTTGCGATCGCGTAGACAGCATGTCCAATGGCAACTAACGCGAAATATAAATAAGTATAAAGCCCTAAGACGAGTGTTACTGCGTAAGTTACCCAACTGAGCTTGGTTTGGAGTCGAATTGCTCGCAGTAAGGTTGCACTCGATAGCAGGATGGTTACGGTCCACAAACTATAGGGTCGTGCTTCCTGCGCGTAGAGGACGTGGAATGGCGAGATAGCGATTAGCGCCATGGCTATCCATCCCGTCAGTGGCGATTTAAATAATTCTAGGCATAGCCAGTAAATACAGGGGAACGCAAGCAAGCCAATGAAAGCAGAGATACTTCTCGTCACTGCCACTGAATTGCCAAACCACTGCACCCAAAAGCGCACCAACACGAAATATAGCGGCGGAAATTGAGGTTCTTCTTTAGCTAGACTGACGACTGTATTGATTAAGCTGCTGTCTGCATCCAGCGACTGGTATCTCTTTAATTCTTGGATGCTAACGACTCGACCATCCAAGATTTGCTGCTTCATTTGAGTCTCTGTATATCCAGCAACCCGTAATGAGGTAAAGGTTTCATCGAACCAGTAGGGCTTGCGATCGAGATTGACGAATCGGAAAAATATGCCCAGGATGAGCAGGATGAGGATGCAAAATCGTAACCCAGTAGGAGGTAGCCACCAATTTATCGTCGATTCGCTTTTCATGCTCGGTGTTTTTGGAGTTTAGAGACTTAGGACTTACGCATTGCCTCTACCTCTTGCGTCAAAACGGAGCAAACACAGGGAGATTGCCCCTACGGGTGGTTTTTGTGCATAAGTCTTGGACTATTAACCTTAAAGGGAAATTCTTCACTCATGCTAATTAGGCATGAATGAGAATTTTTTGCAGAATCTTCACGCTTGTTGCCCAGACTGCGCCTGGCAAGAGCTAATGTTTTTCTCTGGGAGGGAGTATAAGCGGCAAGGTGTTATGTCGATTATCTTTTACTTCGGAATAATTGAACAATCCACATTGAACGACGAACGCTTCTCATCAACCTGTATTTCGCATACCAGCGGCAATGCCGTTGATTGTTAACAACGCACCGCGCAGTAATTCACCTCGGCTATACCGCGAGTGGATAACACCTGATGCCGCCTGGTTGCCATGTTGGCGTAGGCGTTTGAGCAAAGATACCTGCAAGAAACCGAGGGGAACAATCGTACCGTTACGCAACTGGACCGATCGCTGCAAGTCTGGGTCGCCATCTAGAAGCCGTTTGTGTCCCGTAATCGAGAGAACTAAATCGCGGGTGAGGTTGAACTCGCTGGCGATTTGCTCAAATAAGCGCTCAAAACGTTCAAGGTCTTCTGGACTTGACAATTCACGCACGTAGTGGTGAGCAATTTGAAGATCTACCTTAGATAAAGTCATCTCCACCTTAGAAATGGCCATTTTGAAGAACGGCCACTTGAAGTAGAAATAGCGCAGCAACTTCAAATTTTCTTCGGGTTCCTCATCCAAAAAGCCTTGTAGCGCTGTCCCCACGCCATACCAACTGGGGAGTAAGAAGCGGGTTTGAGTCCAGCTAAACACCCAAGGAATTGCCCTCAGACTGCTGAAATCTTTCTTACCCCCTCGACGGGCGGGGCGAGAACTAATTTGTAACTGGCTAATTTCTGGAATCGGCGTGACTTGATGGAAGAAATCCAAAAAGTCGGGTTGTTCGTAAATCAAGGCACGGTAATGGCTGCGCGATCGCGTTGCCAACTCTTCCATGATTTCGTTCCATGGTTCAATATCATCAAAGCCGGTTCGCAGTAAGCTCGCTTGAATTACGGCGGTTGTTACCGTCTCCAAGTTATAGAGAGCCAGTTCGGGCAGGGAGTACTTCGAGGCGAGAACTTCTCCTTGTTCCGTAATCTTAATTCGCCCATTGATACTAAGACCCGGTTGGGCCAAAATTGCCTCATAGGCTGGACCACCACCACGGCCGACTGACCCACCGCGTCCGTGGAAGATGCGTAGAGCAATGCCGTACTCTTCTGCGATTTTCTGGAGTGCTTTTTGGGCTTTGTGGATTTCCCAGTTGCTACTCAAGAAGCCCGAATCTTTATTGCTGTCTGAGTAACCCAACATGACCTCTTGGAGGTTCTTGGTCAGTTGTCCGTTGTCCGTTGTCCCTGCTTTCTTGTCCCCTGACGACTGAGCGCTCTGTACTGACCACTCTTCATCGCCGCCCGCTAAACAGGTGCGATACAGCGGTAGCTCAAACAGCGATCGCATCACGGCTGGAGCCTGCTTGAGGTCTTCCACGGTTTCAAACAATGGCACAACTTGAACACTGCCTATGCCTGTTGCTGGATCGTATAGTCCTGCCTCCTTTGCCAGCAAGAGAACTTCCAGGATGTCACTGGCCTCATGGCTCATGCTGATAATGTACGTTTGGCAGACTTGAACCCCGAACTCCTGTTGCAACTGCCGCAGCATACGAAACGTTTCAATCGTTTCGCTGGTTTTCTCAGAAAATGGCACTTCAGTAGGAATTAAGGGGCGTCGAGTCTTTAGCTCAGTTGTTAGCCACTGCGTCCGCTCTGCTTCTGATAGCTCGTTGTAGGGCCTGGGTAAAACTTGCAGATAGTCGGCAATTTCATTGAGAGTATCGGAGTGGCGGGAGCTTTCCTGACGAATATCAAGGTGCGCCAGATTAAATCCGTATATTTCCACCTGACAGATTAGATTCTCCAATTCCTGACAGCTTAATCCTGTCTCCGCCAAGTTCCGCTCAATTAGCCGCAGCTCGGCTAAAAATTCAGCTCCAGACGTGTAAACGGTGGGGGGTGTCGATTTATTCAGATCCGGTTGCAGTGGCTTCTCGGTGTAGAGTTGTCGATTGCGATCGCGAGTATTTTCCAACCGTCGCTGCACGTAAGCAAGCTTGAGCCGATAAGGTTCTTGCCGATAACGAATTGACAGATGCTCGTAAACTTCTGGCATTTGCGATCGGTCTTGCTCTAGAGAATCCAATAGTTCTGGTAAGACATCGCTCCAGTGCAACGATAGGCTCAACAAATTGATTAAACGTCCTACCGACTGGATATATTTTTCCAGCACTAAATTTCGCTGATAACAAGCCGTTTGCCAAGTCACTTGGGGAGTTACCGAAGGATTCCCATCCCGATCCGAACCGACCCAAGAGCCAAATTTACAGAAGTTTTTTGCTGGAGGGGTTAGCCAAGGGAACGAGACTTTGAGCGCTTTGTGCAAGCGCTGATACAGTTGGGGAATTGATTCAAACAGCACCTCTTGGAAATAGTGGAGCGTGTAATCCACCTCATCTAGCACCGTTGGCTTGAACTGATGCAACTCATCAGTACGCCACCAGAGGCGAATTTCTTCCATTAGCTGTTCGGTATAGCCCTCAATCTCCCAGGACGAAGTTAAACCCAATCCTCTAGACACTTCCTCAGCTTGGTCTAGCTGCTGAAGCAGCCTAGCAATGCGCCGCTGTTTCCCTCGAATAGTATGACGGACAATTTCGGTTGGGTGAGCTGTGAAGACTAGCCGAACATCCAGATTTTCCAGCAGTCGTTGAATTTGCTGGGGTGGCATATTCAGCTGTCGCAAGTGGGGAAACAGCCAGTGAAACGTACCTCTTTCTCGTTTGGAGTTGTCGTTCTCCTGCCACGTCTTTTCTAAGAAATCGATAATAGAACCACTACTTTGAGCTTCAGCTTCAGCCGCATTGACTGAGGCTGTTACCGAGTTACCGTTTTCTGCCAATTTGGTTGGCTGGTTCGGCAGTGCTTCCGGAACGGCAGGAGGGTTGTAAGTGGCGCGTCGCGAAAACAGTTGAGCGCGCTGTTCGTAATGCTGTTCGACAATGTTGATGAGCTGAAAATAAAGCGCAAAAGCGCGGGATGCTCTAATGGCTGCGTTAAGGTCAAGTTTTTCAATGACTTTGGTGACTGACGATTCCGGCAATTCAGTGGCTTGTCCCTCAGGCGAACACAAGTCCCGTAGTTGCTTAAGCAGATCGACCAGCTCCTGACCGCATTCTGATACGAGAACAGACTCCCATAAATCCTCTACAACTTTGAGGCGATGGCGCAGAAACCAATTAGAGGTAGAAGCAACAGAAAAATCCCGGTTGGAGGAATCAATGAGAGAACTCATAGGGTCTGTTCACAGCAAGACAGAGATATTCCATTTTATGGGCTTAGTGTTCATTAGTGCCGTTCACGAGGAACTATCTGGTTTTTTGCCTGATGATAGACGCATCGGGGGAGTTGAGAGGCAATAGGGTGCTTCCCTTGGATTCAGCTTCAAGCAGTGACCTCAGGTTTCACCTGACATTTAGACACCGATTGAAACCTACCCTACAACGACTTGGGGTCTCCTTCCACTAAAAACTGGTCACTGTTAACACAGGGTTAAAGGCAACAGGGAACGGGGAACGGGTAACAGTCAAGGCGTATGGTGGGAGATTTAAACCCGTTACTAATGCGCCGACCACTTTCTCTTCGTGGGGGCTTGTACCCAGTTCAAGGGGAATTTCGGCAAGAATAGGAAACTGCTCGTTTCCTCGCTGTTCCCTATTTCCTGTTAAGAAGTTCCATTCTTTGGTCAATCCTCATAGTCGGGAGAATCGGGAAAGTGGAGTAGAGGCAAGCGATCGCCTCGAAACACTTCTTCCGAGCTGATGCCGGTACTCTGTAACCAC
>DATNPT010000077.1:0-5372 GCA_036703075.1 Chroococcales cyanobacterium | reverse complement strand
TCATGGTGGCGCTCTTCGGAACAGCCCTGGCTTGCATCTTTCTGGCTGTCTCGTCGCTGTTAAAGTGGCATCAACCCGGTGCCGCCTACTGGCTCGTCGGCAGTCTACTCTATCTTATCGGCACAGTAGGCGTGACAATCGTGTTCAATGTGCCGATGAACGATGCGCTGGCAAAGGTCGATCCGGGCAGCACTGAAGGCGCAAGACTATGGGCTAGCTACCTTGCCAACTGGACGTTCTGGAACCACATTCGGACAGTAGCGGCGCTTGCGGCAGCGGCATCACTCACTATGGCGCTCTGTTATCGAGCGGTGCGCTCGTGATGCGTAAAGCGTAAGGATTTGGAGTTTTACTAATAAGTAACCTTTATGAACGGCGGACACCAAAACGCATGAAACTTCTTATTCCTTCTGCCCTCTACCTCTGCCCTCTGCCTTATTTTCCAGTCAGTTTAGATCATACCTAACAACTTAACTTATTGAGGTAACGACTCGCGGACTTCAGAGCTGCTTCTCTCGCGTAACCAAGCCTGAAACAGGGTCTCTAAAATTTCTTCTCGGACTGATTCGTTGAGTTCGACTGGGAACCACTTTTCAATTTTAATTATGTGATAACCTAGTCTCGTTTGTACAGGTTCAATTATTTCGCCTTCCTTCGCTTCAGAAATAGCTTTTGCTACCTCTGGCATCAGTTTTGGAAGATAATGAATACCAGCAAAACCGCCCTTTTCTTTAGACTGCTGGCTCTTCGAGTAATCTAGTGCTAAAGCACAAAAAGCCGCTTTGTCTTCTTGAAGCTTGGAGACTATTTGCAGCACATCGGTTAGGTCACGGACTAAAATCTGAGACAGAGCAATGCGTCTGTAATCCTTCCGGTTGTTCAAGTAATGACTATCAACTGATGCACCAAACAGATGTTCTTTGAGCTTCTTTTCGAGTAGCGCGAATCTAATCCCTTGAGTCCAATCTTCTACACTTATCCGATGCTTAGATAGCCAGGATAAGGTTTCAGACGCTCCTAACATTCTGTGTTCCCGACGAAATGCATCTCCCGCTTCTTGCAATTGGTCATCAGAAACTGTGATGCTGTGCTGTTCGCAGAGGGCTAAAATCAGTGCCTCACGCTCGGCTAAATCTGCAATTTCAGCAATTTTGTGAGAACGGCGTAGGTACGCAATTATATCTTCATCGGTGGCTGGCGAGATTGCTGGTAGTGTAGACTCTTGCCCAGATGGCAATTGCGTTGCTTCTAAAGTTTCTTGCATGGCTGGTGTTCTCCTACGTCAAAGTTTATGGTGGTAATAAGCTGCCCTTGCATCTAAGTTGAGTGTCACTCTAAGCGAAAAGGAATCGTTCGTTGGAAAAACCCGGATTGGGGGACGTCGCCCCTAATCCCCCACTGGGGGACAAGCGTCTCCCTCAGCCCCCCCGCGCAAGGATTGGTTGGTTATGACTGAATTTCTTAAGTCAGTGCTATGCCATCTAAATCGCATATTTAACTAATCGGTTTTAGGGAAAAGGGTAAAAGGAAAAAACCTTTTTTCCATGAATGTATATGGCAAATTAATTGCGTAATAGCTTAATGTTGCTTAAGCTTGGTAAATGAGGCGTTCAGGTGGAACGTCTTGGATTTTTAGGCGATCGCGATGTAGATCGCCGTAGATATTGAGATAATCAATTTCAGCAGGTGTCAGTTTGCCCTGCTGGACTCCTGCGATCGCATCATCAATTTCTTCAGGCCGTTTCATACCCGTCAAGCAGACATCCACACCGTTTTGCGTTAAGGAGTAGCGATAAAGGTCAGGCACAGAAGGTCGCCAGCACCCTTGGGGCAACGTAGCAGGAGCATTCCCAAGGCACGTGTGCATCCCAGCAGATTTAAAGGTAACAACACCCGATCGCTGCGGGTCTTGAGCATCTATATTATTGAAAACTTTACTCTGGGCAGTGCGGTGAGCGATATTGTGTCTAACCATCACCACATCTAACAATGGGCTATTTAACCACTGCTGAGCCAGATCGAAGTCGTGAAACGAGGCACCGATGTAGCGAACAGCCCCCATTTTTTTCAGACGTTCTGATACGCCAAACCAGCGTTCTATCGTCCGCTGATAAACAGAATAGGAACCTCGAAGATCGTTAGAAATATCCAAGCAGTCCTTAAAACGTGGACCATCATCGGTTCCAATCCAGCCCCAAAAGAACACATCAATGTAGTCAATTCCCAGTTCTTTAAATTGATCGTAGAGGGCTGCCAGTGCCATTTCCGGACTTTTGATGTAAGTCACAGTAGCGAGAACCACTTGCTCTCGAACCGAGGAACCACGTCCGCATAACTGGCGGAGTGCGCCTGACATTTTACTGTATAAGAAGTGATGTAAATCGCTAGAGAAAAAGAAATAGTTTATGCCTTGGTCGAAGGCATACAACGTATCCTCATTAGAGATACCACTGCCGCCCCCCAACCCAAGACAACTAACGGTTAGATCGGTACGTCCTAATTTACGGTAAAACGGCAAATCTGACTCTGGAAATCTCGCGTTTAGTTCGCTAACTCTATCTGGCTTGACTACGGGTTCTGGTGCTAAATCGGCGATTAGCATAGGTCTAGCGGAGTGTAGATATCTTCACAGTTTGCATTCAAGTAGGGATGCTCTACATCAATCCCAAGGCGGGAAAAATTTTGCAAAATAGATTCCATCCGTTTTTCTGGAGAATCGTCACCCTTTTCCTGAGCTTCGAGTAAGCCACTCGCAACAATGTGGCAGCGGTGCGTCCCGAAACTTTCTTTACTCGCAAATCTATGGTTAGGTTCTTCCGCTAGAGCGAGTCCCGGTGCTAGAAACTTGGTGAATAGGGGCACTTCTGGTCGAAAGTGGGCTTGGTTTTCTGGATAAACAACCTGAAGCACTTGCCGAACTGCTTCGTAGTCACCTTTATCAAAGTAGAGAACGGCAGAGTCGTAGCGATCGTAGTCAGAAGGATTGTACAGAGCCTTGAACTTGAAGGAAATGGCGATTTCATTTAATTGCTGCGTGATAGCGCCCATCACTGCCGCCGCTCCGTCAGGACTTAAGTTAAAGTAAATTCGCACAGTCTGAGCATCACTGTCTGAGCGATCGCGGTTCTGTGGATTGGCATTGCTAACAGCCATGTAGAATCCACTTTGCACTCGGTTTCGGGGCAAGCGGATAGCCACCACGTCACCAACAGCAGCAGATTGTTGCTCTGGTGATAAGTGACGATCGCGCTCAAGATGTAAGGTTAGAGCATCTTTCATTACGGCTAGAGTGCCATCATCTTCCTGTTTCACCACTCTCCAGCCCGGATCGAAGTTGCCTTTTCCACGATTACTGGCGTGCAATCGCTCGTAAAACCCCGCATCTACCCCCAGCATATAAGTATTGTTCTCCAAATTTTGCTGAGGAACTAGCTCCGTTGCCTCTGCGTCTGGAGCCAGCACCTTTCGTAGGGAGCCGTTGTAATAGATGCCGTAGAGAAGAGTCCGCAGTTGTAGAGTTCGATACTTGTTCTGAAGTTCTAACGGCAGGTGCTGAAACTGAACGACGACCTCATCGGGAAGCTCCAAGGGTTTGTAATCGGGATGGTAAATACAGAAGTTTGACTGTAGCTGCACCTTGTTGGCAATGTCTTGAAGAGAGTCCAGCACTCGATCGCTTGATGCCGTTGACGATTGAATTGGCAGAGAATCCAGCAATTGCATAACAATCTAGTTCCACTAAAACGACTTAAGCCAGAGTCGGCTGCAACCTAACGATTTCTGAAGCGGCAGTTCCAAACACTGTCGAGATACATTGCTCCGGACGGCAAAGCAAGGCCTTCGCTACCTGAAGCATACAAATTCCTGTATTCCCAAAGGTTTTTGAGTGCTGAAGCGTGGACTGAATTTGCAGAATCAACGCCAAACCTGAACACTGCACAACTCTGTTCAAGAAATCAGGACGGCGCTCCACAATCTCCGGAAAATGGTTGAAATAAGCTTTCGCTAAAGCCGCGATCGAAGGCTGGAGTTGTTCGAGGGGTATCATCGCCATGCGTAGAGACTCTTCGATCGCGATCGCTTTACTCACTACCAAGCTACGCAACCAAAGAAGAAGATAACTGCTAATCAGCATCCCTAAATCAAAAGCTGGATCTCCCCAAGCACAGCGCTCCCAGTCGATTAGATGAACAATACCGCCTTCTAAAGGCGCTTTTTTAAGTAGAAGTTGCTCCCAATCATCGTGCAGCAATATATTGTTCAGCTTCAGATCGTTGTGCGTCAGACAACAAGGATCGAGCGAGCTAGTCACTTGGGCGATCGCAGATTTAAGGCTTTCGTAACGCTGGTACAGGGAAAAGAATTTCAGACCATCTGTGGGTACCTGACCAAAAACATCAGGACTAATTCGATCTAACCTATGAACAATGTGGGGAATTCCTCCGTTAATGGTTAGGGCTTCATCTCCTTGGCAAAAGAAGTCTCGATACTCTTGACGATTCAGAGTGGCACGATGAAATGCTGCTAGAATGACTCCGATGGCAGAGGCAATGGCAGTCGGAAAAATATTCTCCTTTGCATAGAACTCAGCTAGGTCGCGATAGTCCTTTAGGTAATTAGAAACAATAATCGAGTTCTCTGCGTCGAAATGAAGCACTTCCGGGATGAATAAACGGAGATGATTAAGTGCTGGAAAGTGCTGTACAAGCTCCTGAATTCGCCATTCGTTTAAAAACTCGTCATAGGTTTTCCCATCTGGACTGTAACGCTCTTGCTTAACAATGAGTTTCCGAGCGTCTGGCAAATTTACTATCAAGTTAAAATTTTTAGCAACTTTATGCTCGACCTGATTCAAATCTGGAGCATTTGAGGCATCAATGCCATGTCTATTTAAATATCCAAAAACGTTTTGTGAGCTTAACCAAATTGTCATAGATAACTTTATTTTAGGTCTATTCAAATCAAAGGTTTTTTTGTACTCTTTATAAAAAAAATGTTTTAATGGGTTTGTAGCAGAGCGTTAATTGCCCTGCCACAAACCCTAATGCCTAGCCCTTACAGGGTGGTTTGTTCAAACCCTTTCTTTTTCTACCATTTTCTACCAAAGCTTATTACTATTAGCGGGTAGAGATAGAAATAACACCACCACTGTTATCGATAGAAACAGTACCGCTATCATTACCTACTGAGACTGAAATGTCGTCAGCACCGCCTCTAGCATTCAGTTCGTCTTCACTTAAGTTGTCTAGGTAGCCTTCTTCATCTACAAGCAATTCAGAGCCAGGAACTAGCTGAGAATCTTTAGGCTGCTTAGACTCATCAGGTTGTAGTTCATTGAGTTTGATGTTAGTCATGGTAAATTCTCCTTTTTA